>CAZKGS010000347.1:0-2348 GCA_964552105.1 uncultured Syntrophaceae bacterium | reverse complement strand
TGTCCAAAACTGTTTCGAAAATTTGTTATTTGATATTAGAATTTGTTTCGTATTTCGATATTCGAATTTCGGATTTGCGGCTTTGCCGCCTTAGTATGTTGGAACGGGGTTTATCCCCATCCCAAAAAGTAATGACATTGTGTCTACAGCAAATAATATCGTTTTTTCTTTAATCCTATCTTTCCATTTCCCTGTTCAGCTTTCGTAGCGATGCCTCATCGGAGCCAGGATCTATAATAGCCTTCTTTACGTCATCTATAAAAAGGGAGTTACAGAAGGGATATCTTCACTCATTTGGTCCCGGGATGAAAACAAAACGGCCAAACCTCTTTTCTTTCATTGCCGGCAACCTCTATATATTTGCCCTGACTTAAAGGCGGATAAATCAACAAACCAGATTTGAAAAACAACATATATAAATATTCGTAAAGAGTCAAACATACTATTACAATAAATATTTTTACCCTTGACATATATCAATCATTCAGGTATACCAGCCGCGTATTTTAGTTTACTTGAATACAGGTTAATGGAGGGTTCTTGAGAGGGCATCAATTAATAAAAAAACTATTTGAACTCAGAGGATTCTCCTATTGATGGTTTGTAAGTGACGAATTTCTAAAACATCGGGGAAGAGGTTTTCTTTAGTTCTTTCAATGTTATTTAGGAATTCGCTGTTTGAAGCAGATAATAAACCCAAAAGAAAGAAGGAGGTAGTAATTATGGCATTAGATTTTACTTTTACAGAAGAACAAAGGATGCTTGAAGACAGTGTCTTACGATGGGCGTATGACTGGCTGGAGCCCCAGATGGAAGAGCTGTATGAAAAGGACGAGTTCCCACCGGACTTTTTTAAGGAAACCGCAAAGCTCGGCATCAACGGAATCGTTTTTGAAGAGAAATATGGTGGAACAGAGATGGGTTATATTGAGCAAACCCTCGTGAATGAGACCATCGCAAGGGTAAGCAATGCCCTTTCAATGACCTTTGGCGCAAGTCAGACGCTTGCATTCGACAACTTCAGAAGGAATTCCAAAAATGAAGCGCAGAAACAGGAGCTGATTCCTAAGTCCTGCAGTGGTGAATACATAGGCTGTCTTGGTATCACCGAGCCCAATGCCGGTTCCGACGCGATGGGCATGAAAACAAGGGCCGTGAAAAAGGGTGACAAGTGGATTATCAATGGAAGCAAGACATTTCAGACTAATGCCCCCGTGGCAGACTTCTATGTATTCTATGCTATAACGGATCCTGATGCGAAGAAGGGCCACGGTATGTCTGCATTCTGGTTCGAGCCTAAGAAGGTAACAAAGGGCTATACATGTGATAAAATTAAAAAATGGGGCATGAGGACATCACCCACCGGTCTGGTCAACTTTGAAGATATGGAGATCCCCGAAGATCAGATTGTAGGTGATTTGAATATGGGTGTGGCCGTTTTGACAGCCGGTTTGTGTACTGAGAGAATTACCCTCTGCGGTTGCACACTCGGTTCACAAATAAGATGCCTTCAGGATAGCCTGAAGTATGCAAAAGAGAGAGTCCAGTTCGGTAGACCCATCGCCTCCTTCCAGCTTATCGCAGGGAAACTTGCCGATATGTACTGCGATTATAAGGCCTCCAAGTGGATGGCATACAGTGCCGCTGCTTATTGTGATTCACTGGATGATAAAAGGGGCGGAAAGGGAACAGACCTTGACCGCATGTCAGCCGCAGCCCTGCTGTACTGTGGTGAAAAGGGAACCAAGATTGGTCTCGATGCCGTTCAGATTCATGGTGGATACGGTTACTGCACGGAATACGGCGTAACCAGACATTTCCTGGATCAAAAACTGTGGGAGATCGGTGCTGGTACCAACGAAATCAGAAGGATCATCATTTCGAGAGAGCTTCTGAGAGACGAATTCTCAAGCGGCAATTAATAGCATTTGCTAAGATGCATGCAAAAAGCCATGGTCCCCTGTGACCATGGCTTTTTTTTTTGCAAAAACGATTCACTTGCATGGTAATTAATACCCCCTGGATGAGAGGGATTTCTGAGTTTGACTTTCCATAACAAGTTGAGTATAAAAGGCTTGTTGCTCAAGTTCATTTTCGTTCAGGCAACAAACCCGTAAACTATTTACTTTTTCACTCGAGAGGTTTCATGAGTAAAAGAACGCTAACAGGCTGGTGTTTCGTTTTTCTGTTTTTTTTCATCCTTTCCTGTCCGTCTTCCGCCATTTCTTATAAAAAAGAGGATACAGCCCGCCTTTCATTTAAGAAAACAGCGGTTTCAAAAGAAAAACCGGATACTTATATCGTTAAAAAAGATGAATGGATATTTGACATAATCCGGAAGAAATTCG
>CAZKGS010000346.1:0-2373 GCA_964552105.1 uncultured Syntrophaceae bacterium | reverse complement strand
CTGTCAGGTTTGCCATGAATCTGATTTACGGGCCTTTCATCCAGACAAACCGAGGTAAACAAGGACAAAATATATCAGACGAAGGCCTATTGTCAAGCGCTGTTTCGATTGTATTATGGGTTTTACCGATTTAGATCAACTGACACCGTAATGGCCAACTGAAATTGCTGATTGAGGATATCCGGCTTTCAGGAAGCCAACCTCCAATATAGAGCCATGCCAAGACGATGCTCTCTCTGGCGTGAACCGACATAAGAACCCGATTGTAGAGACTCGGCCCGCCTGGGTGGAACTCCTCCAGGCGGTCGATGGCGTGGAGGCGAGATGCCGGGTCATCCCAAACTGCCAGTCCCCCGTATGAAGAAAACGGGCCATTCTCTGCTCCTCTTTTAACACCGATTTTCACAGATGGTTAAATCGACATAATCTTCCCCCAATTTCTGCGTAGCAAAACCATTCCGGTCGGTTTGCTTTTTCATCCATAGTCGAAATGATATTACCCACCTGTATCGCATAACCTATTAATTATACAGAGCTTATTCATTGTGCTTCGTTATTCCTCCAACCAATTATTTTACACTCCCACATATAGATTTTCATCTCAATAACTATTTTTTTAGGGTGTCTTTTTGTCGAATAAAATACTTGCATGACGGATATAAATATGCTAATTAAGGTCAGTCTTGAGAATTATTGGTCACTTTACCCCTCAAATGCTGGCTATTTGAGTGATTTTGTTAGCCATAACTATGATACAATATTGGAATCACAAATGACTAACCGACAAAATAGAACCCTAATTGGTGCCGGGGTCAATCTGACTGACTATTTTAAAAATCCTGTCTCCCGCAGGCAAAAACAGTATGAGGCAATCCGTGCCATCGCTATTTGCGGAGAATCGATAGAAGATGCTGCGAAACGGTACGGATACAAGGCCGGCACCGTCTATTCATTGCTCAGAGATGCCAGGGCAGGGAAAATCGAACTTTTCCCTGCCGTTAAAAAAGGACCCCGGCAAAAACGGACAAAACCTGATGTATGTGACAAAATCATTGAGTACAGGAAAATGAGGTTATCTGCTTCTGATATTCAAGATCGTCTTGCCGAGGATACCATCAAAATCTCTTCACGGACAGTTGAGCGTATCCTTAAAGATGCAGGTTTTGGAAAATTAAAACGCAGAACCCATAAGGAATTAGGCATAACTACAAAAAACAAAATTATACCAGACCGATCAGACCACCCCGATTTCTCAGGACTCGAACCCTTTAATATTGACTGCCCCTTAGCAGGTTGTTTCTTTTTCATCCCTTACATTTTAGAATCAGGAATAATGGATATTGTGAAAGAATGCGAACTGCCTGATTCAAGTGATATTGGCTCAACACAGGCATGTCTTTCCATGTTGCTCTTGAAATTAATGGGCCGCAAAAGACTAAGTTATATTGGTACCTATGATCAGGAACCAGGCCTTGGGATCTTTGCCGGCTTGAATGTGCTTCCCAAACCGACTTATATGAATACATATTCCTGCCGATGCTCAGAATCACAAGTAATGGATTTGCAGGGCAAGGTTATTACCAGTTTAAAGAAGAAGTATCCTGACTTATACGGTAGTGATTATATCAATCTTGATTTTCATTCGATTCCACATTTCGGTGATGAGTCAGAGATGGAAAAAGTCTGGTGTGGTGCAAGAGGCAAAACAATGAAGGGGGCAAATACCGTCTTTGTTCAAGACAGCCAGAGCAATGTAATCTTATATACCAGAGCAGATATACTGCGTAATGAAGAAGCAGATGAGGTTAAAAAATTTGTTACTTACTGGAAAAATATAAATGGCAGGGTTAATGAAACCCTTGTTTTTGACTGTAAGTTTACTGCTTATAGAATTCTTGATGATCTTGAAAATGATAAAATAAAATTCATAACTCTTCAAAAAAGATATGCAAAGCTAATAAAGGACACATTGGATATTCCACCAAATGAGTGGACAAAGATTCATTTATCGATCCCTAAACGCAAATATCAAAAAGTATCTGTCCATGAAAGTGAGGTTAAACTAAAGGGCTGTAATAATACATTCCGTCAAATTGCGGTAAAAGATCATGGCCGGAGCAAGCCCACATTTATTATTACCAACAACAAGGACTTGCGCATGAAGGATATCCTGGAGGTCTATGCCAGGCGATGGCGTATAGAAAACAAGCTTGCGGAACTCGTTGCATTCTTTAATTTAAACGCCCTTTCTTCGCCGATAATGATTCGCATTCATTTTGATATTTTATGGACATTAATAGCAGACACCCTGTATCATAGCTTTGCACAGGACTTAAGACGTTTTGAGACAAATATCGCACCAACTATTTTCAG
>CAZKGS010000345.1:0-2389 GCA_964552105.1 uncultured Syntrophaceae bacterium | reverse complement strand
TTTGCATAACGTTCCCTTTTGCCCAATTTCTGCGTCAGTCTCAAATTTTAATCCTAGAAACATCCAATATATTCCTGTGTTTAAAATCTTCGCCTTCCTTGAACTTGAACGAAATTGAACATTCTGCAAAGGTCTCAAATTGTCATTGCGAGCGAAGCAACCTCTAATTCCTTTTATCCAAAATCATTTTATCCCCGGTTTCTCCAATTACGGTTTTGTCAATTCTGACCGTGCATATTTGATGAAATAAATCTTCAAAGCGTTTCTGAATATGATCAATACTGTCCGTTTCTTCCTCTGGAAGCTCCAGAACAGCCGTCAAGTAATCCCTATAATCTTCTCTGGTGATGACAATATTGAATTTAATATTTCCAATTCTTTCACTCACTTCCTTTAACTGGCTCGGGGCTATAAAAAGCCCCCTGACTTTCACGGCATCCCCTGCCCTGCCGGCAATTCCATTCAATCTATACGATGTCCTTCCACAGGGACACTTTTCTTCTATAATACTTGAAAGGTCACCCGTTCCGAACCGGAATAAAAAGAAAATATCATTTAATCTGGTTACCACAACCTCACCTAATTTTCCATCTTCAACCCTCTTGCCCGTTGCGGGATCAACAATCTCAATAATTACTTCTTCACAGATATGCCAGCCGCTTTTTTCCCGACATTCATAGGCTATATCCCCTACTTCTGTTGCTCCATACATCTGATAGGTATCGATTCCGTATTTATTTTCAAATGTTTCACGCAAGGGTGGCAAAAGAGGTTCGGCCACAAAACTCGCCTTTCTAAGTTTAAAATCCTTTTTGAAATCATGACCCATTTCTTCGGCTTTATTGATGATAGCCATCAGGAAGCTTGGTGTACCCACATATCCGGTGATTCCCAGGTCGTTAATTAATCGAACCTGCATCCCGGTACCGGAAGTTCCCGCCGGAACAACTGTTGCGCCGGTAAGTCGTAAACCTTCGTGAAAGGTTAATCCGGCGGCGACCATGTGATACGAAAATGTATTGAGGACAATATCCCCTTTTCCAAAACCTGCCGCAAAGTAACCCCTTGCCCATAATGTATTTTCTTTAAGATGCGGTTCGTAAACCGGTCCGGGAGAGATAAAAATCCTGTCTATATCGGCATCATTGCGACAAAATCCTCCGAACGGGGGATCTTGCAATTCGAGCTCAACAACTTCTTCCCGGGAAATAACGGGCAGTTTTTCAAGCTCATGAATTGACTTAATGTCTGAGGACTTAATGCCTGATTCATCAAGGGTTACTTTAACCCTTTCCGAATGCTCATAACCGAGACGCACCATCTGGGACAACCTCTGATTTTGATCATTTTCCCTTTCGTCCACAGATCTCGTTTCTTTATCGTCAAAAAAACTGTTCACATATAACTCCTTTTAGTAGTTTCAAGTTTCAGGTTTCAGGTTGGTGACAATAACCGGATAACTTCAAACTTGAAACTTTGAACTTGAAAATTGAAACTACTACAACCACCTTTTTCTTCTTTTGTACGACTTTACATCCTTATAAGATTTTGCTGCACCGGAGGCACCCATGCCTAAATAAAATTCCTTGACATCGGGGTTTTCTATCAGTTCACCCGCCTTTCCTTCCATGACAATTTTACCATTTTCCATGACATATCCATAATGTGCTATCTGGAGGGCCATGTTTGCGTTCTGTTCAACCAGGACAATCGTTGTTCCCTGTTCTTCATTGACCCTTTTGATAATTCGGAAAATCTCTTTAACTACAAGAGGCGCGAGACCCAGTGAGGGTTCATCCAGCAGCAAAAGCCTGGGATGAGCCATCAAGGCGCGTCCCATGACAAGCATTTGCAGTTCTCCTCCACTGCAGTAACCGGCAAGTGTTTTTCTTCGTTGCACGAGAGCAGGAAAGTATTCATAGATAATTTCCATATCTTTTTTGTAAGGCTTGCCCCATCGTGTGGCAGTTCCAACCCTTAAATTTTCTTCAATTGTTAAATATTTGAATGGCTGACGTCCCTCTAAAACCTGAATGATTCCCATACGTGTGATGTCCTCGGGAGCGGAATTCTGGATTGCCTTCCCGTCATAAATCAGGTTCCCGTCGGTAACCTTTCCATTTTCCGGATTGAGAAGCCCTGAGATGGCCTTTAACGTGGTCGTTTTACCGGCGCCGTTGCTTCCAAGCAAAGACACTATGTTATTTTCTCCAACGACAAGAGAAACGCCTTTCAAGACCTGGATAACATCGGAATAAACCACGCTGATATTATTCAGTTGAAGCAGTAAATTATCCTTCATATCCCAATCCCCTAATCCTTAATCCTTTAATCCTAATAAGAGAACGGCCACAGCCTGAAATTTGAACGAATAATCCGCCATACCTCG
>CAZKGS010000344.1:0-2410 GCA_964552105.1 uncultured Syntrophaceae bacterium | reverse complement strand
CTAAAACTCGTGCTAATGCACTCAAAAAGTTAGATTTTCTTAACGCCGGTCACTACCAGCATCTTTTTCCCAAAATGCTTAGATTCGCTCCGAAAAAACTTTTTGCGAACTTGTCATTCCTTCACATTCAAAAAATCCTTCAGGCCGGGAGAAAAACTCTCTTTTTCCGGTATTCTGAAAAAACTGTCTGAAATTTTTTTGTTTATCAGTATTTTCACCGGCACACTCACGACCCAGAGAATGTCATCTCTGTAAAATTCTATTCGATTTGGAAACCAGAAATTTTTCTCCACACGGGTATAATCTATATATTCGGCCCTCAGTTTCACCCGCCTTCCATTGGCCGTTCCAATACCAACAAATCTTAAGGGGAAACCTGTCTCTTTTTCTGTCCATAGCCGACTGCACGGAATTTGCCCGATTCTTTCCCCGACGGCGAAGGCAACCTTTCCATCTATACGGTCAAAGGCAACCGTCTCTGTATCTACACCCAAATAACTCAGGTCATTTATCAGCGCTTCAATAGATTTCTGGAAAAATACAATCGGCAGAACCGTATCTATTTTTCTGTAGTCAGTATCAGCGATATCTTTAACCATAGCAAAAGATTTCCTGCCATAATTGATAATGATTTCTTTCCCATAGGCAAGGGACCTCTCCGACCGGAAAATTCCTCCTTTTTTAATATAGATCTGTTCATCTACTTCTATTCTTCCTTCGTCATATTTGTCATCGAAAATCGTTGTCTTCAATACTATATTCAAATTATCTGTTTTACGGTTTGCTTTCAGGATGGGCTGTAAGATTTGTTTTGCAGTTGGTATGTAGGCAACTCCTCTATAAGAAATTACAAGCAGTGCAAATATTATTAGCACTCCTGTCAATTTTTTCTTCATGTTACACTTTCAATAATTACATAAAAAGATACAGGATGTCTTCTTCCTCGATGAAAGAAGATGCTTTCGTAAAAAGTCTTTTTTTTGTCACCCAAAATCATGTCCTGGACTTGTTTCAGGATCATTCAGGGTCTCTAACTTATTGAAATGCTTAGATGCTGAAACAAGTTCAGCATGACAAATGACACATTTTGAGACTTTTTACGAGACTGTCAAAGAAGGAGGTTAACAAAAACTTTTCAAGCATGTTTGATGCAGGTTTGTCAGGGCTATATCGGAAGGCACTGTGTCTATTGCGAGGAATATAATACCATGTTTTCTTAAAAGGTAGCGAGGGATTCACTCTCCCTGCAGTTTCTCAAGTTTTTCCTGTTTTGTTTTGCAATTTATACAAAGGGTAGTCACGGGTCTTGCCATCAATCTTTTGTCAGATATTGCCCCATTGCATACCTCACATATCCCAAAAGTTCCCTCGTCGATACGCTTGATAGCTTCCTGCATTTTTATGATTAATTTTCTTTCCCTGTCCCGTATTCGAAGTTCAAAATTTCTTTCCGACTCGAGTGTTGCTCTGTCAGCCACATCAGGAAAGTTTTCTTTACCATTAGTCATTTCCGAAACGGTTTTCTCTGCTTCACTTAACAGACCTTCAATTCTATCGGTAAGAAGATTTCTGAAATATTTAAGCTTTTCAGGTTTCATTGGTCAAATAATCTACCTTTTATATAAATTTCCCAAAGCACATCTCAAATGGAACACTGTTAACTATATAATCACAACACTTTTGTAAAGGGAAAAATGCGGTTTGTAATAAATTAATTTTCACCCACTATTCTATTCTTTATCACAATTCCATGCACTTCTCACTTTCTCAATAATGTTCGTTGTTGATGCTCCTTTAATCTCAGGAATAATGACAATCTTTCCCCCTCTTTTCTTCACGGATTCTCGCCCAACTACATCTTCCTCCGGCCAGTCTCCGCCTTTAACGATAATATCAGGTTTCAGATATTCAATCAGTTCAAGGGGGGTATGTTCATTAAATATGGTAACATAATCCACAGATTCAAGGGAGGACACAACATCCGCTCTCTCATCCTCAGGAATAAGAGGTCTCCTCTCACCCTTGATCGCTCTTACAGATGAATCACTGTTAAGGGCAAGAACCAGCACGTCCCCCAACTTTTTTGCTTCCCTCAGATACCTTGTATGTCCAACATGGAGAATATCAAAACAGCCATTGGTGAATACGATATTTTCTCCACGGGTCCTGTGCCTGTCAAGTTCTTTTTTCAGTTTTTCCCTTGAATATATCTTATTCACAATCTAATAATCACCCCATAACCCGGAACCAAAATAGAAGAAGTATTAAAAATTCGAAATCCGAAGCACGAAATTCGAAACAAATCCTAAATTCAAATGTTCTAAACGTTATTTATTCTTCTGCAATATTGATGCGCTCGTAAAAAGTCTCCTCAGCTTGTCATTTCGAGTGAAACGAGAAATCTTTAAAA
>CAZKGS010000343.1:0-2414 GCA_964552105.1 uncultured Syntrophaceae bacterium | reverse complement strand
TTGAGAATAGATGTAAGGAAGTTCGATAAAGTATGCACATTGGATTGTTATTGCCAATGCTGCCAAAAGTGCAGGATTCAGACGAAAGGTATTGGTTTTCCCAGGTCATAATTTAAATCGTGTCTTCTCTCTCCAATTTTTTTCGCAGGTACTCCCGCAACAATTGTATATGGTTCAACACTTTTTGTAACAATTGCACCTGCACACACCACAGCACCGTATCCTATAATAACTCCGGGCAAAATTACCGTCCGACATGATATCCATGAATAATCTTGTATAACCACTTTTTCTGATACAAATTGAAAATTACTGTCATGAACATCATGTTCCGAAGTCCATATCCATACACCAGAACTTATGTTAACATTATTTCCAATTTTGAGTCCTGCTCTTCCATCAAGGATGGCATTATGACCTATTATTGAGTTTTGCCCGATGCATATTTGATGAGGAGAACGAATTTCAGCTTTCCCATAGATATAACTATTTTTTCCAATTTTTAATCCAAATGCTCGATATATAATGTATCTTACACAATGAGAAGGAATATGACCTGAAATCAGCAAGATGAAAAATAATAAACCTGAAATGTAGCGAAATACACACCAAGCCATTTTCTTTATCATCGAATGTGTATCCAAAAAATGTTGTATGCTCATAATTAAGATATAATCCTTGTATATAACAATTTTTTTGAGAGAACTAAAAATGTAATGCAGTGTGCTGTAATGATGAAAGGAAACAGGCACCAGTTACCATCTATGCAGATCTTGGCTTAGTTAGAGGAGTTATTTTAAATTATCGATGTCAAATTTAGTGATGGTGGGAAATTCATCACCCAATAGGAATATTGTTATATTCTCTAATTTTAGGAATTACACCCCAAGGAATTCCTCCTCTAATTTCAAGATTTATCCAGGAGGTTGTCCGAGAATGGCAAATCACTCAGTTTTATATTTCATTTTAATGTTCATTTGTAAATTAATGCACATAAAAGGCTCCTTTTCCAGAGCCTTTTTGGAAACTTATAGTTCTTGGGCACCCTCCTAGTACAGGTCATAATTTGATAACACATTCCCTAATTGACGCCGAGTTCAGGACCTATGGTTTTCCATGTATGGATGTTCGAATTATCATATCCAAAAGATGAGACCTGTCGGGCTACCGCTGATCACACCACTGGTTATATTTGATTTCTGTAGAAGGCACAAGATTTGGGGCACCCTGCGTTCCAGTATAGTGGCTCTTTTTTGTGTTCTTCAACTGGGACACATTCAGGTTTTCTGGGACAGGTGGTATGATACAACAGACAGCGGGTTTTTCGTTCTCTCAAAAGACTGAGGTCTCATATTTGCAAGGGAAATTCAGTGGAATTGTCCACAATAAAAGGGAGAAAAAATTAGGGATTGCAAAGTAACAACAATACTGACCTCATGTTGAGAAATTACAGATTCAAATGAAAGTGCTAAAAGAAAGAGACCATTTCACAGGCGTTGGAAAATGGTATCCCTGCCGTTGATAAGAGGATTTTGAATATACATTTAATCAGGAATCTGGCATCTTTTTAAGATTCTGGTAAGCCTTAGGAGGGTTCCTCCTGTCGTTTTATAGAAATTCCCTGATGTAATAATGAGGGGATATATTTGGATACTTTTTCTAAGATGGTACAATCCTTTATCCCATCTTTTTATCCTGAAATAATCATGAGCGCCTAAAAAATGAGCTAATGAGTAAGCTTTTTTCTGAACTTTCTTATATCTACTAAGATTTTCAGATATCCCATAAAATTTATTCAGTACCTGCACACGCTCTTCAATATATTTAAAGTTCAACGCGATGCTTTTAGCTTCCTGATAAAATTTGGCGGTTGCGAGTGGTTTATTAATGTATTGTGATGGATAGTTGGGAAATGTTCGCAACCAATAGTCATAATCCATTGCCAGATGAAGGGAATCGTCAAACATACCAGTATTTGCCAGAACATCCTGCCGAAAAAATACGGTTGGTTGGGGCAGATAAAATCTATGTGAGATGAATCTTTCCAAGTCTATGTTCCCGGTCTTATGGATATTAATCACATTCGAATTTTTATCGGTATGAATAATGTCTCCATAGATAAGGCAGGTTTCTGGTTGTTTGCGAAATACGTTTACAATAGTTTCGATGGTATCAGGCAGATAGGTATCATCAGCATTGAGATACGCAAGGATTTCTCCGTTTGCACGTTTCAGACCTTTGTTGATGGCGTCGGTCTGCCCATTGTCAGGTTCTGATATCCAAGTAAGATGAGGAAATTCCCTGAGTATCTGTATTGTATTGTCGGTTGAATTCCCATCAATAATAATATGTTCAATGTTGTGATAGGTCTGGTTTAGTACAGACTGTATTGTCTCTTCGATAAACTCTCCCTT
>CAZKGS010000342.1:0-2432 GCA_964552105.1 uncultured Syntrophaceae bacterium | reverse complement strand
ATACACTTAATGAATTTAACATAGAGGGTAAAGCGGAGCAGCTCCACATTTTCCAAGGATTCCATGTTACTTTTACTAATCTTTGCCTGGATGAACATGGGGGAACTCTCCAATTTAAGGATATACTCCACAAGAGAAGCTTCTAATGAATCTATGCCGCCGGAAACAACCCCCTCTATTGTTATACTACCTTCGTTCTTTTCCCTGTTCTTTGCTGAAATCGTTCCCATGCGAGCAGTTACATGAAGAAGGCGAATATTCGAAGGAGTAAGAAGGGATATCTCTCTGATAGCTGCCATTCCCAGATATCTCTCACTGTATTCCTTAACATGTTTTCGATCCCGTTTAATCTTTGAAACAAAAACGGGAACAACATTTTCATCAACCACAATACCCTGCCTTAACTGTTGTTCAAATTCAGCAATTACGGCCTTCTTTTCGTCAGCAGCACTTACCAGCGTAAATAGAACGATAACACAAACCAGTAAAATAGCAGCAGAAGCTACAAATATTGTACGGCTGCCTTTCGCAATATTTGATTGTTTTTCCTTATCCTTATACGTAAAGAGAAGATTGGGGGTACGTGACAAATCCGACAGGGCAACACCCAGGGCAGGCCCAAAAGAAATTCTGTCAGAAACAGACAGGTTAGATGTAATTTCATCAACAAGCGGGTTCCCGGGTTCCAGTGGGTCTAATACATCTCTTTTAATTCCCAGATCATCACCAATGTAATCAACCAGAGGTTTGTATACATTCATCGAGGTTGAAACATATATGAAACTTATTTTTTCGTTTCCAAGCGTCACCGTATAATATTGAAATGTTCTGTCTACCTGTCTAACCAATCTTTCAAGGGCCGGATTAATCCTTTCAAGTATGGCTTTTTCATCGAGTCCGAAACGTGCATTAATCTCCTCGGAAGACGGTGAATCCGTACTCAGGCCAAACAGCAATTCTCGTGCATCTTCTATCTTCATATAAGCATTTTCCGCAAAGTTGCCGGATTCAGACCCTTCAATACTCGATTCCTCAGACAAGGCACTTTTTATGCTCTCATTATGCCCTTCCATAAGTTCCCGGACCATACTGTTTATCCCGGCCCTGATACCCCGGGTCATAACAAGATTACCCTTAGAAAAAATATCAATACGTGACCAGTCCCTCCCGATGTAAAGGGTAGCCACTGTTTGATCAAAGGAAGGCATCCAATTTGTTTTAAACAGATTTTGAAATCCAAAAGGCGCTATTGTCAGGCCATCCAGGGGACAGCCAATATCCTCAAAAAGGCGCTGTATTTCCTGGACCTCTTTTCGGGGAGCGGCATAAACCAGAGCTGCCAGCTTGGTCACCCCGTTTTCAACAACTTCACCCCCTATCTCAAAATCAAGAACGCTTTCCTTTTCGTTAAAGGACATCGTCTTTTTTGCAGTCCAGTAAACGGCATTCTCAATTTGTTTTTTTGCCACCTTTGGTATTCGAATGGAAGCTACTTCAACCCGGGCAGATGACATATTTGCCCATAGATTAAGCCTTCTTGTGAAACCACAGAATTTATCGAGTTCCGACTTTAAAAAGTTTGAAAATTCAGGAGTACCTTTGGGGGCATCAGCTTTGAATGGTACAACACTGTGAGCAAGGAGTTTCCAATGATTATCGGAAGATTGAATTACCTTGATTAGCCTTAACTGGCGGTACCCAATATCGATACCGATTGAAACTACCTTGCGAGACTGTAACACTTCCAGGAAAGATAGCCTGCTTTTTTTCTCAGACGGAGGAGACCCGGGTGCCTTCACAAATTCATCCGATGTTTTCTTGCTGCGTATAACATCAAGCAATTTTTCGGTTGAAGAAACCTCTTTCTTTAAAGCCAACTTCTTCTCCTCCTGTTTTTTCAATCGGTCAAACGGAAGATATGCAAATATCATTCCATCCCAATTTTATCAAAAAAAGAATGGTTTTGATTGAAAGCAATATTGTATTGTTGCAAATTTCTCTTACATTAGCTGATAAAAAAATTTTGTTCAAGAGTTTTTAAACAATACCCTTATTTGCGAGCACCGTCATTAACCTGATCAGAACAAGCTTAAATAAAATTAAAAATTTATTATTAAAGTCCGATATTGCAAAAGCACGAAGGTATAATTCTTTTTACTCGTTTATGTTTCGTGTTTCCATGATCAGAATTAATATTCTTGAAAGATTAGATTATTCAGTGTACTATCCGTGACACCATTAAAATTTACAAACGTTTGAAGTCAGTTAATGAGACCTTTGCAGAATGTTCAATTTTGTTCAAGTTCCAGGAAGGCGAAAATTTTAAACACAGGAGCATATTGGATATTTCGAGGATTAAAATTAGAGCCTGACGCAAAAATTGGTCAAAAGGGAACGTTATGCAAAGGTCTCAATTAATGCATGGAAGAAAT
>CAZKGS010000341.1:0-2442 GCA_964552105.1 uncultured Syntrophaceae bacterium | reverse complement strand
TATGATGTTTTTAAAGGCAGAGAAATCGTTCTTGGAATTCTCGAAGAAGAACATATCGAGCGCAGAAAGGGAAAGGGAAGAGAAACGGAACACGAATATGACCTTGTTCTGTTTGAGAAGCTGAGGAAGAAGCGGAAGGAACTTGCCGATAAAGCCGGTATTCCACCCTATGTTATTTTTTCGGACAAGACATTGATCGAAATGGCGGCTTTATTTCCACGGTCCGGAGAAAGTCTGCTTCATATTTATGGTGTCGGATCGGTAAAATCTAAGAAATACGGTACGATCTTTCTGGATATCATCGATGGATACTGCCGTGACCATCATAAATAGAGACCGTTGCATAACGTCCCCTTTTGACCAATTTCTGCGTCAGACTCAAATTTTAATCCTCACCGATTTCCACTGGTGATCCCCATAACTTTACGTACCTTTATCTTGGCATCAATGAGCTGCCGGTGAGTCAGATGGAGCAGATCAGCCAGTTTATGAACAAGGAAATCCTCATGCTTGTCGAGTTTGCCGTCCGTATAGGCAATACGCCATACCATTTCGATAATCTCGATTTTTTCTTCGGGAGTATAATTGCGATTAATAAGACTGGTAAACTGCCACAGATCCAGGTTTCCCCTCAGCTCTTCATCAGCGGCCTCAAGGATTGCCGTGGCATGTTCATCGGATACGTGGTAATCCTTCCTGATGGTCGAAAGGATGCTTTCTCTCTCGGACTCGCTGAAATCACCGTCTATCTGAGACATTTCAAGCAGGAGGGCGCAGGTTGCGATACGGATATCATGAAAGGATTCCCCCCTCCCGGTAGAACCATTTTTTGTCATTTTTCCGAAAAACTTTTTTATAAGATCAATCATTACACAATCTCCTGATTTCCTTTTTTCTTACACTCCTTTGGTTTTGTTGCCCGGCGCGGCTATAGCCCATGCGTTAAAAAGCGCATTGTAGCGAAGAAGAAAAATTTTCCCCTCACGCGAGCGGACCTTGAAATAATCCAACGCCGGACGGCCCGCTTCACGGCTGCCTTCGTACCAGCGATCAACTATTTCCGCCACTTCCCAGTGCCGATCCTGAAATGTAAATGCCACGGGGCGTTCATTTACCTTATAGCCGCTGTAACATTCAACATATATCTGTTCAAAAGTCATGGGTGAACCTGCCTTCACTTCCTAATCAGCCAATCCTTAGTACCTTTCCTCCCCGAATTTTTCTCTCTTTGAGTTCGAGCAGTGCTTTGTTGGCTTCTTCCAGGGAAAATTCCTGGACATGGGGCTTTATGGGAATCTCCGCAGCTAACTGCAGGAATTTACTGATATCTCTCCTTGCTACATTGGCCACACTTTTGATCTCCTTTTCGAGCCATAAGTGTGAGGGATAGTCAAGTTTTAAGAGATATTCCTTGTCAAAATCTTCCTTCCTTATAGCATTTATTACCAATCGTCCGCCGCATTCGAGATTTTTCAGGCCCTCGACGACGGGTTTCCACGCTGGTGTGGTGTCAATGATGCTGTGCAGTTTTTCGGGGGATTCATCTGCCGTGTCACCGGCCCAGACCGCTCCCAGCTCTTTAGCGAAGATTTGTTCCTTTTCGCTTCTGGCAAAGACAAATACCCTGGAATTTGGATACATATGCCGTGCCATTTTAAGTACAAGGTGAGCCGATGCTCCGAAGCCGGTCAGCCCCAGGCTCTGACCGTCTTCCATATTTGTTAATCTCAGAGATCTGTAACCTATGGCACCGGCACACATGAGAGGGGCCGCTTCCGCATCTGAGAAGACATCAGGGATAGGATAAGCGAAACCTTCCGGTACGGTCATATACTCGGCATATCCCCCGTTTGCGTCCCTTCCTGTGGCCCGGAACTGTTCACAAACGTTTTCATTGCCGGAGATGCAATATTTACATTTTCCGCAGGTCGAATGAATCCATCCGATGCCTACCCTGTCCCCGGTTCGAAATAGTGTTACATTTTTCCCAGTGACCGCTACTCTCCCCACGACTTCATGGCCCAGGACCACTGGAAATTTCGGCGGTGGCGTCCTTCCCTCAATTTCATCGAGTTCGGTGTGACAGACTCCGCAAACCGAAACCTTGACTAAAATTTCCCCATCGCCCGGCACGGGATCGGGCAGATCCGCCATTTCCAGGGGGGTCTTGTTGTCCTGAAAACTGGAAATCTCATTCAATATCATTGCCTTCATTTCTGACCAACCTCCGCCCCGGTATTTATCTTTTACGAGTAATCAATTCCACGATACCCGCTTTTCTCCTTGTGGTCAATAGGGGACGTTATCAATACTGTCCGGTACGAATATTGCGTTTGTTTCCCGCTTTACTTTAAGCGGTAAATGGATCCCGCAAATGGTGGGATTTATCCGTGTCGTCATCATGTGCACGGATAAACTTGTTTGTCTTCGGTGAACTCAGCC
>CAZKGS010000340.1:0-2448 GCA_964552105.1 uncultured Syntrophaceae bacterium | reverse complement strand
TTGGTGGCACTTGTTGTGAACTCCGCCGATGTAACTTTCATAAACGATGCAACCTCAGGATCTGTCATTTTCCCCCTTGTCTCTTAAATGATATTCCCTCAGAAGTCAAAATTTACATAACTCTTCTGTTTTTCTATCTTTCCACATTTCCATTGACTTCAAGAAGCAAAATTGATAGAAATCTATCGATTTAGTCAAATACATTTTCTTTGGGAGGAATTCCATGAAAGACGATAAATTAGTAATGTGGTTTGATGAAATAGAATTGGATGATATTCCCCAGGTAGGGGGGAAAAATGCGTCTCTCGGTGAGATGAGACGAGAGCTTACTGCCAAGAATGTAAGCATTCCGGACGGTTTCGCTATCACCGCTTACGCCTATAGATACCTGCTGGATTCTGCAGGAATTAAAGATGAGATGACAAATATTCTATCCGATCTTGACACCCATGACATGGACAGTCTTGCCGAAAAAGGTGCGAAAATACGATCTCTTATCTATAATGCTACGGTACCTGATGATCTGAGAGATGCAATCGTTGAGGCATACCACAAGCTCTGTGAAGAATACGAGGAAAACATGGACGTTGCGGTACGGAGTTCTGCAACAGCAGAAGATTTACCCGATGCAAGTTTTGCCGGACAGCAGGAAACCTTCCTTAACATCAGGGGTGAAGATGCCGTCATCGAAGCATCCAAGAAATGTTTTGCGTCACTTTTCACAAACAGGGCCATCTCGTACCGGGAAGACAAAGGATTTGACCACATGTCGGTCTATCTCTCCATCGGCATCCAGAAAATGGTCCGGTCAGACCTCGAATCATCGGGCGTTATTTTTTCTATTGATACGGAATCGGGATTTAAAGATGCCATCCTGATTACCGGTTCCTATGGTCTCGGTGAAATGGTTGTCCAGGGAACGGTCAATCCGGACGAGTTTTTTGTGTTCAAACCGACACTGGACGGACATCGCCCAATCCTTCAGAAAAAACTGGGCACAAAAGAAGTGAAGATGATCTATTCAACTGACGGAGACGAATCAACCAACATCGTTCCTGTCCCCGAAGAGGACAGAAAGCGTTTCTGTGTTACGGAAGATGAAATTCTAAAACTCGCTGAGTGGACAAAGATCATTGAGGATCACTATTCCGAAAAAGCGGGATTTTTCAAGCCCATGGATATCGAGTGGGGGAAAGACGGCAAGACCGGTGAATTGTTCATTCTCCAGGCACGGCCTGAAACGGTTCAGTCTCAAAAAGATGTAAACGTCCTTGAAACCTATGCACTTCTCGAAACAAAAACACCCCTCGTTACGGGCACTGCCGTGGGAGCCAAAATCGGCGCGGGACCGGTGAATGTCATAGAAAGTGTCAGCGACATTAAAGACTTCAAAAAAGGAGAAGTCCTGGTTACCGATATGACAGACCCTGACTGGGAACCGATCATGAAAATTGCTGCTGCCATCGTTACGAATAAGGGTGGGAGAACCTGTCACGCCGCTATCGTCAGCCGTGAATTGGGTGTTCCCTGTATCGTCGGTACAGGAGATGGAACGGAAAAGATTACAGGTACGAGTGAAATAACCGTATCATGCGCCGAAGGTGAAGTGGGTGTAGTTTATGATGGCATACTGAAATATGAAGTCCAAAAGGTCAATCTTGAAGACCTCAGACGACCAAAAACCAAGATCATGATGAACGTGGGAAACCCTGAAAATGCCTTCGATATTGCAGCTATCCCCAATGACGGTGTTGGCCTGGCCAGACTGGAATTCATTATCAACAATTTTATACGAATCCATCCAATGGCCCTGATACAATTCGACAGAGTAACAGATGAGAAAGTCAGAAAAGAAATCGAAACCCTGACACAGGGCTACGAGAACAAAACGGAATTCTTCATTGATAAGCTGGCCCAGGGTGTGGCAAAGATTGGTGCCGCTTTTTATCCGAACGATGTCATCGTCAGAATGAGCGACTTCAAGAGCAATGAATACGCAAACCTCATCGGTGGCACATATTTTGAGGAAAACGAAGAAAATCCGATGATCGGATTCAGAGGCGCCTCACGTTATTATGACGACCGTTACAGAGAAGGGTTTGTTCTCGAATGCGAGGCCATGAAGAAGGTCAGAAATGAAATGGGGCTGTCCAACGTAAAATTGATGGTTCCCTTCTGCCGTACCGTTGAAGAGGGTGAGCGGGTTGTAAAGGTCATGAAGGACAATGGTCTTGTGCAGGGAGAAAACGGTCTTGAACTCTATATGATGGTTGAGATTCCAAGCAATGTTATCCTCATCGAAGAATTCGGCAAGGTTTTTGACGGATTTTCTATCGGATCCAACGACCTTACCCAGTTAACTCTTGGACTGGACAGGGACTCCGCCCAGGTCTCCCATATTTTTGATGAGAGAAATCAGGCCGTCCTGGACCTGATAAAGACAGCCAT
>CAZKGS010000339.1:0-2454 GCA_964552105.1 uncultured Syntrophaceae bacterium | reverse complement strand
CTGTGACGAAGGCATGCGTGTCAAGGATGCCATATTCAGAGCCGGGGGATTGACATTAAATGCATCGATGGGTCCGGTAAATATCTTCAGAACGAACCCGAGAACAAAAGAAGTAAGTATGATCGTTATAGACCTTGCAAGGGCAATGACCGAACAGGAGGACAGCAATATAATCCTGCAGGACAAAGATAGAATGGTCGTTCATTCCATTCGTGAATATAAACCTGAAAGAACGGTTTCGATATATGGCGAAGTCACAAATCCGGGAGGGCATCCCCTCTCCGAAGATATGTCTATACGTGATCTGGTCTTTGCAGCAGGCAATCTTAAGGAAAGCGCATATATATACTCCGCAGAACTGACGCGGTACGATACATCCGGGGGTAAGCTTTTTAAAACAGAGGTTAAAAAGATCAATTTACAAAAAGCTTTGGAAGGAAATCCTGAAGATAATATCCAACTGCGGCAATTTGACAGTCTGTTTATACCGGCCATTCCTAAATGGCAGAAGAAAGTCAGCGTTTCCCTCTCCGGGGAGATAAAGTTCCCGGGGAATTATAATCTTGAGGGAAAAGGGAAATTGTCAGAACTTATTGAAAGGGCAGGAGGTTATCTCCAGGAGTCATATTTAAGGGGAGCGATTCTGACACGAGAAACAGCGAAGGTTACTCAGAAGGCAACTCTTGACAAGCTCATCTTTGAAATGGAGCAGGATCTGGCGGCATCCGCAGCGGCCGCACAATCAGGAGCTCTTTCAAAAGATGACGTTGCTGCCTCCCAGGCGGCAATGGCGTCAAGACAGATGCTTCTGACCAAAATAAAAGCGTCCGAAGTAACCGGTCGCGTGGTCATCAGACTAACATCCATTGATAAGCTAAAGGGGTCCAAGTACGACATTGTGCTTGAAAATGGGGACACACTTTACATTCCGCATCAACCGGGAGTGGTTAATGTAATGGGGTCCGTATATAACCCCACATCTCTTATTTACGAAAAGGGCAACACTGCAAAACATTACCTTGCTATGGTGGGTGGGCCAACAGTTAACGCCAACCCGAAAGATATGTTTATCATCCGTGCCGACGGAACAATCGTCAGCAAAAGAGGGGGAAACTCGCATAGTTTGAGATGGGATGAAGAAGGACACAAGTGGTTCAGCGGCGGATTTGAGGGAACCGTACTCTATCCCGGCGACACAATACTGGTACCCAGAAAACTCATAGAAATCTCCGGCTTGAAGATGGCAAAAGATATAACATCCGTTATCTATCAGATTGCCGTGTCTGTCGGTGTTCTCAATACACTGTTCTAAAAAGGATCTTCATGAAAAAATTTCATTATCAAACACTATTTACTTCTATCATATTTATTGTTTTGCTCTGTACATTCGCAGTCCATGCCTCCGTAAACATTCCGATCGATTCTACCTTTTATACGGACCTGAACGTCCTGATCTCACAGGGCCTGATAAATAGTGACCTTTCATCAACAAAACCATTTACCAGGTCGGAAGCAGGCAGATTGCTGGCCGAAGCTATAGACCAAACTGAGAAAGAAAAAATCTCCTCATCCTCTGCAGTTCTCCTTGAGAAAATGTCAAAAGAATATAAGGATGAAATATCTGAGACAAGGGTTCCGGGGAGCAAATCCGGGACATTCATAAAACCGGTGGAAGAGTTTTCCATAAACTACAATTTCCTGGATGGTCCATATTCAATATTCAACAACGAAGGTATTGACTATTACGACGGCCATAACGCGATGGCACAGTTTCAATCGAGGGGCAGATTGTGGAATGTCTTTTCTTTCTATATACAGCCCATGGTCCTCTACAATCAGAGGTTAAAAAACATCGACGGAAACGACGATACCGAGGTAAGGCTGCATAAGGGATATGTCAAGTTTTCAGTTGATAATTTAGATATCCAGGTGGGAAGAGATTCAATCTGGTGGGGTCCGGGGTACCACGGCTCTCTTCTCATGTCGAACAATGCAAAACCTTTTGACATGATCAAGATATCCAATCCCAGGGCTACGCTTCTCCCTTGGATTTTCAGCTATCTCGGTCCATTCAGATATAATCTCCTTTTCTCCCGACTGGATGATGACGAACACAAAATCACCGATACGACCACAGGTGATGACTTGTCAAAACCATATCTCTATGGTCTGAGATTCGATTTCAAGCCTCATCCACTTGTGGAGGTGGGGTTTTCACATCTCGTCCTCTTCGGGGGCGAGGGGCGCGATATAAGCTTTGCCGACTTTTCCAGGATCGCATACGGCAATAAGAACAGAGACGGCACAAAGCTCGACAGCAACCAACAGTTTGCCATCGACCTTGCCCTTACCATACCCGACGTTTCCAGGCTAATTCCTGTTGCCGATTCGATAAAACTATACGGGGAGTTGGGCGCTGAAGATACAGGCACACCCCCCGACAGGAGGGCATAT
>CAZKGS010000338.1:0-2460 GCA_964552105.1 uncultured Syntrophaceae bacterium | reverse complement strand
CTGAAAAAGCTTCCTCCCATGAAACTCCCGTAAGTGATGAAATAATATCGATACGGATCGGAGGCACTCCAAACTGGACAACTTTTCCCAAATCAGTAAAATCCGATTTTTCCAAGCCAACAGAACCAAATCCAAATTCATCAAGTGCGGCTAACACCTTTCGGGCATTTTCATCATCAGGTCTGACTAAAATGTCAATATCACCCGTGTATCGAGGTACACCATGAAATGCCAAGGCATAACCACCCACGATTACATATTCAACTTTGTGAACGTTGAACAACTCTAACAACTTTTTGAAGTCTTGCTGTACTTCCATCATATTGTCTTCTCAAATAATCAACGGCGTCCACTCGCTCCTCTGGAGACTTACTAAGCCAAAACTTCAAATCATCTGCCATTGAATCGCTGCCTTTCATGTCTTTGATTCTTACAACTCTTTGAATCATTATCTGTCACAACCCCGCGCAACCCTGTTTTTTGTGAATGAAGTATAAGAGATTGGTTCTTGTGTGTCAACGGGGAAATGATCACAAAATGCGACATATAACCTTACATAATGCAGGGCGAAAAGAGGGGTAAACCCAATACTGTCCGGTATGAATATTGCTTTCCCCGGTAGGGCCCATTCCCCGAACGGGCCGATGAGGGCATCGGCCCCTACAAATGCTGGGTGGCATAGGCGCAGGATGGGACTCCTTTTTATTGTGTTTGCCAGGCTGCAATTTGAATCATGCCATAAGTTCTGGTATAGTGTCATCAGATGTTCGGTTCTTTACGGGAGACATAAGGTCATGGCAGTGACATACAGGTTTCCAAAGCGTGGGTATACGGGATTAGCGTTGATCGCCATCGGGTGGCCCCTTGCATGGGTGAGGCCTGACGGCATCCAGTTCTTGTGGGAAAATGCTTTTCTTTTTCTCTGGGTTGGCTACGCTCTTGTTGTGGATGCACTTAACTGGAAACTGGGCGGCACCTCGCTTTTCAGCCGAAACTCGAAGGCCTACCTGGGCATGTTTCTGCTTTCCATTCCCGCCTGGTGGCTCTTTGAGTTCTTCAATCTGTTCCTTCAGAACTGGCATTACCTCCATAATCGCCATATCGGCTCAATTGAATATGCCCTTCGATCCTCACTCCATTTCAGCATTGTTATTCCCGTCGTACTTTCTACCGCAGAACTGTGGGCGTCGTCACGCCTCCTGGCAGGTTCTGTGAAATGGCACAGGATTACCATCAACAAACGGAGACTTGTAATCTTTATTTTTATTGGTATTGTAATGCTCGTCTCAGTTATTGCCTTCCCACGCTACTGTTTTCCCTTTGTCTGGGTGAGTCTCTATCTTATTTTCGATTCGATGAATATGTTGCTCGGGACACCTTCACTTCTCAGACACCTCGAAAGAGGAAACTGGCGCCCCATATTCGCACTGGCCCTCGGTGCACTGACCTGCGGTTTCTTCTGGGAGATGTGGAACTTTTATTCCCTGCCTAAATGGATTTATACCGTTCCTTTTGTGGATCTCCTCCACATCTTTGAAATGCCCGCCCTTGGATATTTCGGATATCTGCCCTTCGGCCTCGAGATCTATGCCCTGTATATCCTGTTGATCGATCTGCTCGGTTTAAAGAGGACTTCTATCTACGGTGGTGAGGGATATGTTCAGCTTTAGTCAAGTCAGGAGGCTGTCACGGCCCCACACAACCCTGTTTTTTTAATTCCTTTTTTATCGCTTTGGCCAGCACGGCGCCGATTGTGGGCATCTTCCATCTTCCGCTTGGCGGTTCAAACCTGACTTTAACCACGGGATCACCGTTTATATCCAGAATATGAACTGTTGCACTTATAATTCGTTTCCTCCGAGGGGAATAAATTTGAACATCACCCACCATGAGATAATCGAGATCGGCCAATTTAATTATCTTGTCGTAATCCTTGGCTTTAGCAAGATCGTAGTAGTAGGTATTCTTTTTTCTCATAATCTGTGTCAGTTCAAGCGAATCAATAAAGTCGATCCCAAGGTTGGCCATATTTCTGACTGTGTTTTCACTAATCGTTGAACCTATAAACTGAACGCGGCAATCAAACGGCAGTACCCCTACTCTGGAACCTTTAGTCAATGAAAAAGTTTTGGAATACGTCTGGACATATTCGGGATTTTCAACACACGTTTGAACTTTCTTATTGTAGGACGTACAGCCGGCAAAAAATACAATAATAATAACAAGCATCGCGGTTTTGTAAAGCTTACTGTACATACAACTTACCTCCTGTTTCTGTATTGTTGATAAACAACGTAACAACCTCGCAACCACCAAAAGAGACCTTTACATAACGTCCCCTTTTGCCCAATTTCTGCGTCAGGCTCAAATTTTAATCCTCGAAATATCCAAGATATTCCTGTGGTTAAAATTTTCGCCTTCCTTGAACTTGAACAAAATTGAACATTCTGCAAAGGTCTC
>CAZKGS010000337.1:0-2462 GCA_964552105.1 uncultured Syntrophaceae bacterium | reverse complement strand
AAAAATTTTAACCATAGGAATATATTGGATATTTCGATAATTAAAATTTGAGCCTGACGCAGAAATTGGTTAAAAGGCAAAGGTCTCCATTCATTTTGCCTGGAATCCACAAGTATGTGCATAAGTCTGTTGATAAGGTTGTTCATAAAGTAAGCAAGCCCTCAATTGATTTTACTCTATACCGATTTGCACATTATTTAAGCAAAAAGAAATAATCAATAATTGCGGGTGGTTGTATATTTTATCTTTAATTTTAACAGGTTGTTTCCCTTGTTTTTTGAGAACCTGTATTCCTTAAATAAAGCAGATCCCCTATAAGCTTAAGAAATCATGAGAACAGGTATTTTGGCTCTTCAGGGTGCCTTTCGCGAACATATAAATATATTGAAAAAATATAATATGGAGACAGTGGAGATAAGATTGCCGTCTCAGCTGCAAGACATAGATGGTCTCATTATTCCGGGCGGTGAAAGCACTACAATATCGAAGCTCATTATTGAATATGATTTCCCTGATAAGATAAAAGAATTCTCATCATCCGGAAAACCAATTTTCGGAACATGTGCCGGATCGATTCTTCTCGCCGATAAGATAGAGGGGAAAAGACAGAAGTTTCTTAACCTGATCGACATTGACATCAAGAGAAACGCCTATGGACGTCAGGTCTCAAGCAGAGAGGTTGAACTGGATATAGAATTTTTAGGCCCTGAACCCTTCAGGGCAATATTTATAAGAGCACCCATAATTGAAGGTATGGGGCCGGATGTAATACCTTTAGCCTATTATAAGGATAAAGTAGTCTTGGCCAGACAGGACAATATTTTAATATCAACTTTTCACCCGGAACTCACCCCGGATGCAAGAATCCACGGATATTTTCTGGATATGATTCGCCGTAAGGTATGAGAAATCAACCGTCTAAAGAAACGGAATAAATGAATCGTTCAGTTGGCAAAAAATGGATAATTATCCTTCTGATTATTTTTACGGCCACTCCAATATACGCAGAACCTTTATCCCTTGAGGAGCTGATAGCAAAAATTCAGGAGCGGTATGAACAAACAAAGAATTTAAGGGCAAAGTTTGTACAAGAGGCAACCATAAAATCGATAAACCAAACGTTGACCGAGGAAGGTACCGTTTATTTCAAAAAACCGAAGATGATGCTCTGGGATTACAGCAAACCCTCTCATAAAAAACTGGTCATTAATCCCCAAAAGGCATGGTTATATATACCCGATGACAATCTCGTTTATGTTCAGGATGCCAAAAAAGTACTTACATCAAAGATGACCGTAAGGTTTATAGCCGGTATAGGAAAATTAAAAGATGATTTTCAGATAACTTTTGCTCCAGAAAACTCCACAGATGAGGAAGGAAATTATCTGCTTTGTCTGACCCCCCATAACCAGGAAATGGGCATTAAAAAACTCTCCATGAAGATAAACAAAGATACGCTTTATACGATGAATTTCAATTTTATTGACATCTACGGCAACATGACTAAATTAACTTTTACAGACATGAAAACGAATATTAATCTCCCCGACAGTATGTTTAACTATACCCCGCCCGAGGGTGTAGAAATATACGAAGTCCCCTGATCCCTTACAATGAAACATTTCTCTGATACTCTACATTTCCTGTACGACGTCGCGGATTTTTTTACTCTCTACGAGTTCCAGGAACTGTTCTCCAAGCGGGGATGATAATTCAACCGTACGCCACCAGTTTTTTATTCTCGCTGAAGGATCATTGGCAAAAATTTTAAAATCGTCTCGATCCGGTATTTTTCCGCCTGGCAATTTTTGAATGAACTCTTCGGTTGGACTGATCATCAAAACATTTTCCATATTTTCACTTCCTGATTCCTTATATTTCAACTTTTTATCAAGCCAACCGGGTATAATCCGGTCCTGATGGTGAAAAAGGAGGACAATGTCCTCTTTCTTTTCCGCATACTTCTGATTTAAATGATAATCCATCAGCCCCCCATCCCGATAAATGCCGTTTGGCGCCCCATATATATTCTTGACACCGGCAACGACCAGTGGGATTGCCGAGGAAGCCAAAAGAGCATGTCTCAAATTTGCATCATTCAGCTTAACGGCCTTTCCCCTGAAATCGCTCCTGAGACAAAACCGGGGAGGAAGCGCACCGTTATAAAATACAACTCTTTGGAAAAAGATATATAGCCATGAACTATTTACGGCATTAAACAGGAAACTAAAAAGAAGGCCCAGCTGTTGTATCCACGCGATTTCCGAGGATACAAGATTCCGGGCTCTCGCAGTCGTTACGGCGAGGCGATATTTTTTATTCGCCAAGGCAAACGGAATGGCATCATCTTCAATGTAATTATTGATGACTTTGCGTATAGACACGAGAATGGTGTCGGGAGTATCCATCTTGCCGAAGGACATTGAAATGTAACCTTCCATAAGTCTGCGGTAACTTTTTAC
>CAZKGS010000336.1:0-2464 GCA_964552105.1 uncultured Syntrophaceae bacterium | reverse complement strand
GCCTTGATAATTATCCGGGCTGGAATGTCATTTTCCTTCGTAGCTCCAGGGCAATCTCCAAAATGGTCTTTGATCCCTTGATGAGAAGTGTGGGTAATATAATTCTGGCAATATGTTTTTTTATCGGGCTGGCGGTCTTTTTCCTATACAAACAGGCGAGCCGTGAAATCGTAAAAAGAAGAAAGGTCGAAAAAACACTCCGTGAGAGTGAAGAACGATACCGTTCTTTATATCACAACACACCTGCCATGTTGCACTCGATAGACGAAGAAGGCAAACTGGTGAGTGTCAGTGACTATTGGTCCGAAGCCCTTGGATATGAAAGCAGCGAGGTGACCGGTCGAAACTTTACCGAGTTTTTAACTGAGGACTCCCGACGATTGGCCGAAGACCGTGTAATTTCTGAGTTTATGGGGGCTGGTTTTATTAAGGATATTCCATATCAATTTATCAAAAAGAACGGTGAGACTATCGATATCCTATTATCGGCCATCGCCGAACGGGACAGTAAAATGAATATCGTACGGTCCCTGGCGGTCCTTATTGACGTCACCGAGCGTAAACGTGCCGAGGAAGAGCTCAAACGCGCTCAGGAGAAACTCAGCCGATATTCCAGGGATCTCGAATCGCAGGTAAAGGAAAAAACACGGGAAATTACAAGCATCCTCAAGTATATGCCCGCAGTTGTTTATATTAAAGACAGTTCATATAAGTACATCATGGTCAATTCTCAGTTTGAGGAGTTGTTTGATGTACGAAATGAGGAGATCGTTGGCAAGACCGACTATGAAATATTTCCGGAGGAGATAGCCGCTCAGTTTCGTACGAACGAGGTGCAAGTTTTCAAGGAGAGACGTTCGATACAGGTAGAGGAAAGCGTCTCTCAGAAGGATGGCACCCATGTCTATTTTTCGGTGAAATTCCCCCTGTACGACGAGCAGGAATCTGTTCGTGGTTTATGTGGAATAGCAATGGACATAACGGTAATCAAAAGGGCACAAGATCAGTTGAGGCGTCTTTCCGGTGGTATTATAGCCAGCCAGGAGAAAGAACGCGCTATTATAGCCCGGGAGCTGCATGATGAGTTGGGTCAGATGCTTACCGCGCTGCGTATGGACTGTGTATGGATCAAGGAAGGTTTGGGTAAAAATAACCCCAAAATGGTAGAACGGACGTTGATAATGTGTAACCTTATTGATAAGACCATTGATGAGGTCAAAGACATGTCGACACGCCTTCGCCCAGGGGTGCTCGACCACCTGGGACTTATCGATGCGCTGGAGTGGTACACAGCAGATTTTGAGAAACGTACGGGACTTGCCTGTTTTTTTGAGCATCAGAACGTGCCGCATATAAATGACGTCATGTCAATAGCAACTTATCGGATTGTTCAGGAGGCTTTGACCAATGTAGCCCGTCACGCTTCCGCCACTCATGTAGACATTGTCTTGGAAGGAGAAGATGGGATGTTAGCCCTTTCAGTAGAGGATAACGGTCGCGGCTTTGATGTAGAGGATATTTCGGAGTCTGCCTGTCTGGGAATAATAGGGATGCGTGAGCGTGCCAATCTGATTGGTGGCATCCTGGAGATTAAATCGGAATACAGGAAAGGTACGCAGGTCTATTTCAGAGCGCCGATTCATGCAAAGGAGGAGCAGTCATTTGATCAAAGTTCTGTTGGCAGATGATCATAGCATTGTTAGAGCGGGCCTTCGACGTATCGTAGAAGAGAGCGGCGAAATGGTAGTAATCGCAGAAGCATCCGACGGCAATGAGGCTATTAAACAGATACGGGAAACACTGCCTGACGTGGCGGTGGTCGATATTTCCATGCCCGGCATGGATGGGCTGGAGGTGATTAATCAACTTCGTTCTTATTGTCCGGAGCTACCCATTCTCATCCTTACAATGCATGAAGAGGAACAGTATGTTGTCCGAGCGATAGGCGCAGGAGCCAGGGGATATATTACCAAGCGATCGGCGCCGGAGGAACTCGTCAATGCCATTCGAAAGGTTCATAGCGGTGGGCGCTACCTCAGTGATTCAGCGGCGGAATTGTTGGCACTCCGCTTGGGCAGAGGAACGACTAACATGTCTTCGTTGGATACTCTTTCTAACAGGGAAATTCAAGTATTGAGATGTCTGTCTCTGGGAAAGACGAATAGCGAGATTGCAGAAATTTATCACATCAGTATAAAGACAGTCGATACTTACCGCTCTCGCCTTCTCAGGAAGCTCAATCTGCGGAACAATGCGGACCTGTCACGCTTTGCCATACAAAACGGACTTATCGAACCATAATTTTCCCTGTGTAAGAAAATATCTGACAGAAAAATCAGAAACTGCCTGATTTTCAACCTACTTCTCACGTGATAATGTCACACCATAAATTCAACCTCAAATTCAACTTCATCCCTAAATCCGATATTAAGGTTTGAATTAGCGGGAAAATGATTGAAAAAAC
>CAZKGS010000335.1:0-2471 GCA_964552105.1 uncultured Syntrophaceae bacterium | reverse complement strand
TCATGAGCGAAGCCGCTGCATGGCAGAGCCATAGAAATAACAAAAATGCAAAAGTTAATTGGCAATTTACCACTGATGACGCCAGGATTAAGTTATCACGTCTCTATCCGGCAATTGAGACTTGACATGACACTAGTGAGAGAAAAGGCTTTCAGCACAGATAAAAAACAAGATCTTCAACAGATCGCGGGGCACTTGTCATCTTTGGTAGCAACGAAACGTGAGGAATTATGCAGTCATCATGAAAGAAAAGAAAGTCTTATGGATTGCATACCAGAATACATGGATGAAGTAGAAATGCAAGATTTAGATTTAGATATAGATGCTGATTACAAAGTAGAATTTATAAAAAAAGGCCGAGGTATCACAGAGTTTATGAAGGAAAAGGATTGATCATCAAAAAGGAAGAATAGATTTTATGAATTTGAGTTTGCCCTCAAGAAATGATATCCCCTTTTATATAAAAGGGGGTGACTATATGGGAGGCTCAATTAATTATCATAAGCCGGCAAAGCGGGGGTACGTTCAAGTCTATTGGCAGGGTAGATATGGAGATATAACGTAGACCCTATCTGGCATGAAAAGACGGCTCAAAAGTTATTAAACAAGATACGTGCTGAAATAGATGATGGACATTTTCAGCCAAGAACTTGCTTTCCTGACTCACCATTATCAATAAACGTTTACGCTCAACAATGGCTAAACGTAATCGATGTAAAACCCAACACAATCAAGGATTATAGATATTCCGTTAATAAATTCATAATACCGTTTTTTAATGAAATTGTAGATTCCTGCCCAAACCTGCCACTGATTCCTGGTGAAACCTGCCACCCATTCCTGAGGAAAGTTTACCACTTTTCAGGTCATTTCAGGAATGCAAAAAATAAAGTTTAATCATCCTTTTCCCTTCAAGATTGGATAACATCTCCTCTGAAACAATATGTCAGAAGAGGAGATGTAAATGGCACGGAAGAGGATTAATATGAAAAAGATACGAGAGATTATACGTTTCAAGGAAACCCCCGACATGAGCGAAAGGAAGATAGCCAGGGCACTTAAGGTTTCCAGGCCTGTTGTTGCACAGTACCTCAATGATTTCAAAACAAGCGGCCTTACCTACGAAGAAACTAAAGACATGCCGGACAGCGAGTTCCTTGCCCTGTTTGAAAAACAAAGGAACAAAAAATGTTCAAAATATGAGGAACTATCAAAGCTGTTCCCCTGTTTTGCAATAGAGCTCAAAAAGACCGGCGTAACCCTGATGACCATGTGGAATGAGTATCAGAAAGAACATCCTGACGGTTACAGTTACTCCCGGTTCTGCTACCACTTTCAGGTATGGCGGAATGCATCAAAAATAACGATGCATATTGAACACAAGGCCGGGGACAAGATGTTCGTCGATTACGCCGGTGATAAACTGGCGATTATGGATCGTAAAACCGGCAAGGAACAACCGGTGGAAGTCTTTGTGGCTGTTCTTGGGGCCAGTCAGTTGACCTATGCGGAGGCCTCTTTAAGCCAGAAGCTGGAAGACTGGATCCGATCCAATGAACGTGCGTTCATCTACTTTAACGGTGTCACGCAGGCCATCGTTCCTGACAATCTTAAATCCGGTGTGACCTGCAGCAACAGGTATGAACCGGGAATCAACTTCATGTTTGATGACTTTGCCGGGCACTATCAGACGGTTGTCCTTCCAGCACGTGTTCGGAGTCCTCAGGATAAGGCACTCGTTGAAAATGCCGTAAAGCTTGTTTACCAGAGGATATATGCACCGCTTAGAAACAGGACCTTTTATTCTCTGGAGGAACTCAACGAGGCCATCTGTGACCTTCTGGAAAAACATAATAACACACCGTTTCAGCGTTTAAAAATCTCCAGAAGAGAGCTCTTTGAGAAGATTGAAAAATCTGTTCTCAACCCACTGCCAACAGAACGGTATGCCATCAAACAGTGCAAGGAGCTCACGGTCCAGTTCAACTACCATGTCGAATTGCGTGAAGACAGGCATTACTACAGTGTGCCATGGCAGCTCAAGGGGAAACGTGTACGGGTCATATACGACGACAGGAATGTGGCGATTTATTACGACAACATAAGGATCGCTCAGCACAAAAGAGACCGCATTCCTAATGGTTACACCACACTGCACACTCACATGCCGCCCAATCATCGATATTACGCTGAGTGGAGCTCTGAACGTTTTATCAGATGGGGGCAATCAATCGGAGATGATGTTGCCGAGATGATACAGGTGGTTCTCAAGAGCAGAAAGCATCCGGAGCAGGCGTTCAAGACCTGTATGGGCATTCTTAATCTTGTAAAAGAGCATGGACACGACAGATTGAACAAGGCATGCGGACGGGCCCTTGGTTTCGGGTTTCATTCCTACATGCGCATTAAAAACATTCTTGACAGAGGCCTCGAAGAAGAAGTTCTTACAGAATCAATGGAGTTGCCGGTTT
>CAZKGS010000334.1:0-2485 GCA_964552105.1 uncultured Syntrophaceae bacterium | reverse complement strand
TTTTCGATTACGTTACGGAAAGGCATCATAATCTCGGCAAAGTAGCGCTTGGCGGCCTCATATACGCGTCTTTCATCAGTAACGTAAAGATCGGTCGTCGCGATATGGGAACCGAAAAAGTCACAACTGAAAAGGATTTTGTCTTCTTCGAGATAGGTTACCATGGTCTCAGGCCAGTGAACCCAGGGAGTATGGATAAACTTCAAGGTCTTGTCACCAAGAGACAGGGTCTCACCATCCTTGACGGTTATGAAGAACTCCTCGGGTATTTGCAGAAGATCGATAAGCATTCCCTTTGCCCTGGGTGTCGATATCAGCTTTGCGTTGGGGTATTTTTCAAGAACCTGCGGGATTGTTCCAGAGTGGTCCTGCTCGGCATGGTGCGAAATGATGTAATCGATCTTAGAGATGTTTTCAAGCTGTTCCAAGAGTTCATCGGCCATGGCAGGATCAACTGAATCCAGCAAAACGGTCTTCTCGCTCCCTTCAATAAGATAAGCGTTATAACTCGTTCCGTCCGGGAGGGGGACAAGAGAGTCGAACAGACGTCTGTCCCAGTCCACAGAACCCATCCAGTAAATACGGTCTTTAATTTTTCTTGCTTTCATGGTTGTGCCTCCTTCAGGTCTCAGGATTTAAAAAACCACCCACCATGCTCAAAATTGTATAATAACACACACATATATATATATTCAAAGTTTTTTTGTTGTTTGTTTCCGTGTTCCAACATCCGGATTATCTTCGCCAAAATTTTTCAGCAGGTTCCCCATAATATTTTCCCTGGAGATGTCCTGTTCTTCCTGTGATTTGATCAATTGATAGGTGGCAAAGAGCTGTGAAGGGCCTATCTCTGACGCGAAATGGCCCGCACCCTGATTCCATACGAAAAGAGAAAAAAGCTCATCGAGTTCACCAACTGTTGTGCCTGCCGCATATGCCTTCACCAGTTCCCTCGTTGCCTGCCTGTATCGACCGCCTCCCACAGCATTCGAAAGTGAAAGCAGATACTTTGTTTTCTGATCAATGATCGGATTGTCATTTCCCCATACAAGTTTCCAGAAATTACCGATGATATTTGAGAGTTGGCTGTCGGTCTTCCTGAAATTGACAAGGGCTGAAGGTTTCAATGGCGGGCTGTTCTTTTTCATGAATGTATCCTCCTGCTTTATAGGCATATAGTGTTCACACTTTGCCCCAACGTTATGTCATCTTAGAAAACTCTGCTACTTTCCCTTTTCATTTTCCAGACAATTTCGGCAAATTCCTTTTAATGTCACAGAGTTGCTTTCTATCGAACCCCATTCTTTTGTTTCTTCCGGTATTTTTATCTCGTCCAGGGCCGGCCAAGAAAAATCCTGGATTTTTTTACATTTAATGCAGATCAGATGGTGATGGTGGGTCGTATTCGAATCGTATCGAGCCCTCTCGTCTAAACACTGCACCCTGTTGATAACTCCATGGTTTTCAAATAAGGCTAAGGTGCGGTAAACGGTATCAAAGGAAATAGAAGGTACCCTTGACTTAACTCGCTTGTATACATCTTCGGCAGAGGGATGATTCTCTAAAACCACCAATGCATTAAACACCTTTATACGCTGATGAGTGAGTTTTATACCCAACTCACTACAGATTTCTGTAAATTTTTTAATTCTATCTTCAGTAAGGACATCTTTGCCGTTCATGTCTAAATCGCCTATTTAGTAATTATTCTTAATTAGTAATTAAAACTGTTTTGTGCCGATGTCAAGCTTTTTTTCGAGGGGAAAAAGGTCGAAGGCATCCGCAAGGTCCTGCCAGGTCTCTTCTCGGGATTGCGGAACAAAACCCCAAAATCTTTACAGAGCTAAGGTAGTAATCATCTAGCTCGGAATGAGTATTAAACTTCAGATTCTCGTCGTCTGCCACTGTTTACGAGAAAGTGAGACGGTCGTTAGAATTATATCGTCCAGAAAAGCGGATACAGATGAAGAAAATGAGTATTGGAGGCATAGATGATGAGAGACCATTACGATTTTTCCAAAACGAAAGGACGTAAAAATCCTTACATCAAGTATCTAAAACAACCGGTAACTATGCGGCTGGACCGTGACACCGTTTCTTATTTCAAGTCCATAGCAGAGGAAACAGGTATTCCTTATCAAAGCTTGATCAATTTTTATCTTCGTGACTGCGCTGTTCATAACCGAAAACTACACATGAAGTGGCATCCTGAAAGTGCCGAATAAGGTGTTTGATCAGTATTTAACCGGCAGTTTTTATCTTTTTCATAGTTTTTCGCTTATCCTTGTAAAATAGTGACAGCGACTATTTACCGGGCTGTTGTGTGGTGGTGAGACTTTCATCAAAGAGATTTGCCGCATCAAAATAATAACGTGCTCTCAGCTCGATTCGGTAGTCATTCTGCTTCTCACCGAATTCGGAGTTCTCAGACCCTGCGAGGAAACCGGCCTTCAGCCGCAATTCGAGGTTTGTAATTCCCGTGTAG
>CAZKGS010000333.1:0-2486 GCA_964552105.1 uncultured Syntrophaceae bacterium | reverse complement strand
GAACCTAAATCTGATTGTCTATTATCGCAACTTTGGATTGACGCTTATTCGAAATGTGCATAATTATTAAAAGGAAGAGGGCGTGAGTCGCCATCAATAACCCACCCCCTCATGATTCAATTTGTATCAGAATGGTAGTCTTTGGATGCTTATTTCGTCAGTTCAAATGTCCCAAACAGTCTAAACACAGTATCGCGTGCTCATTTCAAAAAATGCCTATCTACCACTTTCATTGCTGGAGTGAAAACTGAAATAATTACCACTGGCTCACTACCTACAGCCTTTAAACTATGGACTTTACCCATAGGGTTGAAATGAAGCGTTCCTGGTTTCATATCAACCCATTTGTTATTTATTAACATCTGCGCAGTCCCTTTAATGAAATATATACTTTCATCATGTGTTTTGTGAAAATGCGGCTTTATGAAAACACCCGGAGTTAGTCTGAACACATAGAGGCTGATCGTATCGTCTTCAGCAATGGTGATCTTTTGAGCTTTCTGACCAGCTTTCATAGGATTATCTTTAAGAATTTGATCGATTGTGCTAACGAACTGTTCAGTTGTATCTGCCGCATTTACAGAAACTAAACCTACAAGGAAAATGGACAAAAAGACAATAATTCCACACATAGTAATATTTCTTTTTGATAACATAATGATTACCTCCTCTTTAATTTTGTCAGTGATTTTTATCCTGGGTTGAAGGGATTGGAGTGCCTCCTCAGGGAATAAAAGAATCCACCCTGGAGGCCTCATATTGGCATCTTCCGGATTATTTCTCTCATGTTCTCTCTAAAAACACAAATCTCCGCACTCTTGTTGAGATACGGGGACTCAATAATCTCTTCATTGCATCACCCCCTTAGAAAAAGGGTTGAAATTATTGTTAATCTATTAATAATGCCTTATTTACATTTTAATTTAGCATGATTCTAAAACATAAAAAAGTCAAGAAAAATGTCTCATTGATTATCATTCGAAAGGGTGGATGTGCGTCAAAATTATTGGATGCTCTCTTTCAGGAAGAAAGATTCAATAATGCAAGAAAAGATATCGGTGATTGTAAATTAATGGACAAATCGGGGAACGCCAGGTTTATTAGCATCTTTGAGTGTGAAAGCAGGGAAATGGGAATAAACACTACCGTTTCTCAGATTAACAGCCATTTCCAGACAGGAAGGATGGAAATCGTTCGACCTTTAAATTCTGTTTTCCTCTCGTCATTATAAGTTAGAACAGCACCTTTTTCTATATAGAGAGTTTCCATTCCTTCAACAAGCCCCCTGAACTCTCTTTCCTGATTCCGTTGGTTAAGTTCTCAGCATGACGAAATCGGAGGACGCCATACCGATTTAGTGATTTCCACAGGCCGCACATAAGTTATTCCCCCGTCAGATAATGCGCACCTGACAAGAGAGGATGCCGGTAAAGCATGCGGGGACCGGCATATTTCATCACTGCCCTGATTTTCTCCCTCATATCCGGTTTGTAGCAGTGTACAGGACATTTGGCGCACTTTGGTTTGTCCTCCTGAAAGGGGTATTTTTCAAGGCGTTGCACAACGTAGTCCAGAAGTTCCCGGCACTCGGAACATAGACCGTCTTTATTGCCATGTTGTCCATGGCAGAAAATCTCAATCATCGCCTCAGCTGTTCTGCTTTCCATCTCCATTTTTGAATGATCGTCAGACATAATATGATAACTCTACCCTTTGCAAAATTTCACCTGACATCCTTGCCATCAAGTTTGCCTGCATTACTCTTTTTGTCCGCCACCTGGCAGGATTGATTCAGTCACGTGGATATCCCCATACGGGGCAGGATATAGGCCTGGAGAATAAACCAGACCGCAACAATCGCGAGCATGATTAATATTTCCTTCATAATGAACAGATCTCCTTATAACTGTTTTTGCCGGGGGTCATGTCCCCGGACAGAGTTAAACGCTGTAACCTGCGCGTTCAATTACCTCTTTTATTTTTTCAATATTATCTCTTTCCTCTGTTTCGAATTCGACTTTCTTCCCATCCAGGTCAACCACTGCATTCGATGTCCCGGCGACCGATTCGACAGCCTTTTTTACCGTGCCTGCGCAATGCATGCAGGTCATACCTTGAACAGACAGACTTATTTTATTGTCTCTCACGTCTCTTTCCCCTTTTACCCTGTCCAGAATCTTGATTTTCAGGTAATACCATCCGATCATCATGGTCAGTATGATAGAACCGCTGATTTTCAGCCATGCAGGCAGTATTTCGTGATTATGAAGGATTATGACATTTTGAAAACCGAAATGCGCTGTGAATATGTTAAGCAGGTATCCTAGCAAAAGGCTGATAAGGGCGATGGCCGACAGATAAACAACGGTGGATTTTTTGCCAAGAACTTTAAAGACCGTCAAAATAGTCATGGCATTCGTCGCGGGACCCGTCAGGAGAAAAACCAGAGCAGCGCCCGGTGAGATGCCCTTCATTATAAGGGAGGC
>CAZKGS010000332.1:0-2495 GCA_964552105.1 uncultured Syntrophaceae bacterium | reverse complement strand
ACGCAGGCGGGTTACCCCGCCCTTGTCCCCTAAGAACCGTACGTGAACCTTTCGACTCATACGGCTCAGGTTCTCAAAAGGCGGACTAAACCACCCGGAAATATACTAAAAATACTCACCTATTACGACAGGTTAATCTTCGGGAGAAATAATAATCCCATGCAGGATCGTAAGGATTGGCGTCTCCGTTTATGAGCCTGTGGCGCCTGATCTGGAAGCAGGCAAACATACGTAGCAAGATTATCTTGCCATCGTCAAATTTGCCGAAAAACTGCCATTTCCGGTTGCCGATTCTCATAAATAAAAGTGAAACGATTCTCCTGTATCCCAGATTATTATGTCTCCTCCGTGCCCAGTTCCAGATGTTGCGCCACAGGATTCTGTCCAGTTTATAAAAAGTACGTTTTGAACATGCGTGCCTGTGGTAATTTGCCCATCCGGTGATTACCGGGTTGAGATTCCGGATTAACACTGCTGCTTGTGAACCCCTGTGTTTCACGATGATTCCCTTCAACTTTTCTTTCACCGACCGGATGGCTACTTTCGATGGCCGGATCAAAAGTTTCCCGCAGGAATACATTCTGATGTTCTGGCCAAGGAAGTCGAACCCTTCGGTAATGTGGGTGATCTTGGTTTTCTCCGTTGACAGTTGCAGTCCTCTTTCTGCGAGAAAAGCCTCGATCAGAGGCATGACCCTGGTTTCCAGTATTTCCTTGTTAGATGCTGTGATGATAAAATCATCAGCATACCGGATCAGATGAACCTTGTGTGTGTTCTTGCGGCATCCGTCAGGTCTGATGGTAATACCAAGAGCCTTGTCAATTGCCGTTTCAAGTCCATCGAGAGTCATGTTTGCCAGTGTAGGAGAGATGATCCCTCCTTGCGGAGTACCCTGTATCGTTGGGAATAATCGTTTGTTTTCAATAAATCCGGCATTGAGCCATTGTTGCAGTATCCTTTTGTCCATCGTGATGTTCTGCAAGAGCCATTTGTGGCTGATATTCTCAAAACATCCTTTGATGTCTCCTTCCAGTATCCATGTTGCGCTGTCCTTTCTTGACAGATGGATATAACATCTTTCAATAGCATCATGACAACTACGCTTCTGACGAAAGCCATATGAGCCTTTGTCAGCAAGGGTTTCGGCTACCGGTTCCAGAGCCAGAAGGTGCAAAGCCTGAAAAGCCCGGTCTTTCATCGTAGGTATTCCCAAGGGTCTTTTCTTACCGTTTTTCTTGAGAATGTAAAGACGACGTAAGGGCTTCGCTTGATAACCTTTCCGGGATAAAGATAAGGCTGCCCGGAGTTTTTGAGTTGGGGTTTTCCATCGCACACCGTCAGTTCCCGGTGTACGCTTTCCTGAATTTTCAGTAACCCGTTTCACGGCTAATAATTTGGCCGAGAACGAGTGGGTAAGCACCCATTGTAAGGCTTTCGCCTTATTGTGTTTGCCTTCCTTTATTGCCTTTGCAATACGTAATTGTAATGACTTGACCGACTGTTTTACTTTCTTCCAGTTGATGGATTTCCAGTGTGTCAGGTTGGATTCTGGTGCACAATCCTTTTGATCGGACTTCATTTGCTTTCCTGAATAAAAGTCTTACTACAATGTTCTTGCAAAAGAGAACCAGATGGAAGTCTGCCCCCTTTCGGGTCTGGAAAAACCAGTATCCCGGCGATTACAGCCGGGCATTTGCTTGCTCCATCCTCCCATACCTGTACTGCATTGTATTCGCCTCACGGAGAACCTACCTTCTGCAAAAGGGAGCCATACAGGCTTACCACGTTCCGTTCAAATAACAAGATGGGTTAGGCGCTGCCTATATACCGGAAGATCAACATCCATGTGCTCATAGCTAACGTACTTGCAACCTGTCTTCTTGCCATTTTGGCCAGTGTGTATCAACAACTTTCACACTTTCGCAGCATGACGGTACGTCAACGGCAGTTTAAATGTTTTCACCATACCATCCAAGCCGACACCTTCCGGAATGTTGTTATCCGTCAGGGAATCTCTTCCCGGCAGCTTCACACCCCAACGTTGCCATTGACGCATGTGCCGGTAGGCTACTCATGATGGAACATGAGATTAAATCACTCTTATAAAGAACGTTTAACAGTTATTTGAACGACTTCGTGTCGCACTTAGCATAGGGCATAGCGGCATGTTACCAACCGATTTTTCAATTTCAATCATAATGGAACTGGCATTTAGCGATATGTATTTCATCGTCTTTAACACGATAAATCAATCTGTGTTCGTTATCAATTCGCCGGGACCAGTATCCTTTGTACTTATATTTTAATGGTTCAGGTTTCCCTAATCCATTATATGGATTTCGTGCGATATCTTTTAATAGGTCATTTATTTTCTCCAGGATCTTTTTATCGGTTTTCTGCCAATAAAGATAATCCTCCCAGGACTCATCGACGAAAACATATTTCATGGCTCAATCAGTTCTTTTTGAAATGATTGTCCTTTTGCAAATTTTTCA
>CAZKGS010000331.1:0-2502 GCA_964552105.1 uncultured Syntrophaceae bacterium | reverse complement strand
GCCATAAACAGCTTCCCGATGGATTGTTCGGTCATGATCCCGTAGACGATAAAAATGACACTTGGCGGAATAAGTATGCCGAGGCTTCCGCCCGCGGCAACGACACCTGTGGCCAGTTCCGGCTTATAATTGTATCTCTTCATTTCCGGTAACGTTGCAGCCGCCATGGTAGCAGCTGTAGCATTGGTAGATCCGCATATAGCAGCGAAACCGGCGCATGCCCCTATCGTGGCAATGGCCAGCCCGCCGGGCAGATGACCGATAAATTTGTAGGCGGCATCAAAGAGCCTGGAACTTATCCCGGAATGATAGGCTATCTGTCCCATTAAGACAAACAAGGGTATAACCGTCAGATTGTACGAGCCAAAAACAGAGAAGACATCTTTGGCAACAAGATTCATCGATGCATCAAAGGAAACGAGATAACCGAAACCCAGGAAACCGATTATTGCCATTACAAAGCCGACGGGCATTCTGGAAAAGATAAAGAGAAAAAGGGCGGCAATGCCAATAAGGCCTATGGCAGTCGGACTCACTTTTCACCGATCCTTTTCAATGATTTAATGAATTCCAGGAGTAATACAAAACAAAGAAGCCCACAGCCAAGGGCTATCCCGTAAACAAAAGGATAGATAGGCGCCTGTATGGTTAGAGAGACCTCTCCGCTTTGCTTTAGTTCTGAGGCATATAAGATGCTTTGCCAGGCGATCAATCCGAAAAGAAAAGTGCTGATGAGATCATTCATTGCTGTTATGAATAACTGTACATTCCTGGGGAATTTTTGAACAAGAAAGTCAACAGCAATATGCCCCTTTTCTACCGAAGTATACGCCAGCGAAAAGGCGACAACAACCGCTCCAAGCAATCCTACTATTTCGTATGTGCCGGGGATGGGATGGCGAAAAAAGCGAAGGATCACATCGGTGGATGTGAGGAGCATCATGGCCACAATTGCCCCGGCTGCTATCCAGTTGAATCTGTGACTTAGAAGATTGATAAATCTTTCAAAACGAAACATTGTTAAAGTCCGGGTTTAACGTGGTAACATGTTAAAATAAGTAACCCCCTTCCCAGGCGTGAGCCTGAAAAAGGGGGAAGGATAGTTAGGATTATGTTCTACTTTCCATATATTTTGCTGTATTTTTTGATAAGTATCCTCACTTCTGAAACAGCCTTGTCTCCGGGAAGATTTTTCTTTTCAATTGCTTTTATATAATTATCAATAACCGGTTTGACTGCATTTGCCCATCTTTGGTTTTCTTTGTCAGAAAGCGAAACAATCTCATTGCCCAGGCTCAGTGCGAAATTGCGCCCTTCGTCATCGCCTTTATCCCAGATTTCTCCATGGACATCAACCCATTCGCTGCTTGTTTCTTCAAATATTCCTTGAATCTCTTTTGGAAGGGCGTTCCACTTTTTGAGGTTCATAACCACAAACATGGCAGTGGTGTAACCAACACCAGAACATTCAGTAGTGTATTTGACAACTTCTCCCTGCTTCCATCCCTTAAGTGTTTCTATTGGAGTAAAAGTGCCTTCGACCACACCTTTTTGCAGGGCTTCGTAAGTTGCGCCCTGGGGCATTGCGACAGGAACCCCACCCAGCGCCTTTGTGACCTTGGCACTCAATCCGGTGGATCTTATTTTCATTCCCTTTAGATCTTCAAGGTTTCTGACAGGCTTTTTAGTATGAAGCAGGCCAGGTCCGTGGGCGTGTATATAAAGAACCTTTACATCATCAAGTTCTTCTGGTTTTATTCTATTGTAAAATTCAGTAGCTACATGGGTTGCTACCTGACCGTTGGGATAGCCGTGGGGGAGATCAACGGCTTCCATGATTGGAAAACGTCCTCTTGTGTAAGCGAAGCATGACATTCCAATGTCCGATATTCCTTTGACTACACCGTCATAGCACTGGTTTGCCTTCGTCAGGGTTCCTGCGGGAAAGACGGTAATTTTTACCTTTCCATGGGTACGTTTTTCTATCTCCTTTGCCCACGATATACCTGCCTTGCATTGACCATGAGCAGGGGGAAAGAAGATGCTGTAGGTAAGATTAATTGTTTTTGCCTGAACATCTGCAATGCCAGCCAACATAAGAGATGTAGTTACAAATACCGCGATTAATGTAACCAGAAATATCTTTTTCATTTTTTCCTCCAATAATGATATTTTTTCTCTAAAGACCTGCCGCCATTTTAAAAATAGTCAGCCCCTAATATTATGTAACAAATTTAAGAAGTTAATGATAGGTGGGTTTTGGAAGCCTGCTTGACCATCTTACAAGATGGGCAGCAGGCATTAATACATGTAGATGTAATAGGTAAGATTGATAAATTGGCTTAAATCTTTTTTCTGCATCACGTTTTATCTCTACATACGGGTCACAATAAACAATATTTTATATTCTCTATGTAATTATTCCAATACTGTCAAGCATTATTCCAGGAGACCTTTGCAGAATGTTCAATTTTGTTCAAGTTCAAGGAAGGCGAAAATTTT
>CAZKGS010000330.1:0-2514 GCA_964552105.1 uncultured Syntrophaceae bacterium | reverse complement strand
CAGCGGCAACCCTTGTTCCCTTCCCCCTTTTTGATTCAACGGAAAAATGTCCCTCCGTATTCTTTGTGGCATGAAAGAGCATGGGAAGTCCCAATCCGATATTACGGACTGTTTTCGATGTAAAAAAGGGATCAAGAGCTTTTTTGAGCGTATCTTCATCCATTCCTTCCCCATCATCGGAAATGTATATGAAGAACTTATCCCTTTTTTTATTCTCAACGATACGAATTTTGACCAGCTTTGCGCCGGCCCTTGTTGAATTCTCAACAATGTCGAGAATGTGCATAGACAGTTCCAGCATAGGCTATTCTATAATGTGTCTCCCCTCGCGCCCTTCAAAAGCCATTTTGAGTTCAGATACTGTTGGGTTCTCCATGAAAACTTTTGTAGATCCCTTTCCTATATCCTTTATAAAATGGGCATCCGATGATTCGATAAAGGGATAATTGGAAAGTTCCGGATATTTCTTTCGTGCCTTTCTGCGTCCCGTTCGGTATGATATTTCGAGTGCATCGAATTGGACATCGGTAGGGATAAAACCTAATTGTCCAATTATACCGAAGCTTTCCCGGTCTATATGGGCGGCGATGGCCACTCCGTGAAGTTTATGAATTGCTTTAACCGATTCCTGCAGTAAAAGTTCAGTGGCTCCGATCAGCAGTCTATCGTTAAAACCTTCCACTTCATCAATTTCATTTACGATGGGCTGACATCCGAACACTTCTTCCCTGTTCGTACCACGAAGCACCCCATATACAATATCCTGAAGCTTTAGTAAATCATCAATGTTGTCAAAGAGCGCGATAACATGAACTTCTTCTTTGCTCGTCAGCTCCATTCCAGGTAGTACGATAATCGGTTTCCCCCTGGCCGCGTTGATAACATACGGAACATTCTCGGAAGAATTATGGTCACATATACCTATGATGTCTAATCGTTCATTAATACATTTTTCAACGATAGCACTCGGATACATATCCAGATCGCCGCAGGGGGATAAGCAGGTATGGATATGCAGGTCACATGTAAACTCCTTTAGCATCAGTATATGGCTGTCTACGAAAAAAAAGCCCTGTAGAGGGCATTAGTTATGATAGTAAGTTATACAGTTTTCCCGCTACTTCAAATGTATGGAGATCGGTTACAAGGAGAGGAATTCCTTCTTTTGAGGCCTTTTCGAGAGTATCCTCCTCCGGTCCTTTTCCTTGCACGAGAATAATGCCTGCAAGTTCCTTCAGACTGGCGACCGCTACAATATTTTGATGGGTCTGGCGGGTAATCCAGAGGTTTCCTTCTTTGCTGTTCGCCATAACGTCACTGAGAAGGTCACCCACATATCCGCCAGTAACTTCTCGTGTTAGCTGGTCTTTACCGCATTCTACCCTGAGGTTCAACTCCTTAACTATAGAAGATAAATTCATCATATCGATCCATCAAATCCATTACTGATCGGTTATATTTATAAATACTTTTAAATGGGTTCCTTTATCAACTTCAGAGGTCAATTCAAAAATATCAGAGCAGTTCTTAATATTGGGAATACCCATACCTGCTCCGAAACCCAATTCCCTGATCCTGGAGCTGGCGGTTGAGTAGCCCTCTCTCATGGCCATTTCGATATCTTTAATTCCCTGTCCTTCATCATTTACATCAAGAAAGATACACTCGGGAGTCACACGAACATTAATGACACCGCATCTTGCATAAGAAATTATGTTTATTTCCGACTCATACGCGGCAATGGCAGTTTTCCTCAGAGTGTTACCGGTGATACCCATGCTTTTTAATTTTTTTTTGATTTCAACAGCGGCTTTTCCCGCATCTTCGAAATTTCCACCTTCTATGGAGAAAGAACCTTCATAATTTAAATTCATAGTGATACGGAGTCATCTCTGCCAACTTTTTCTACACATCCCACAATTCCATTAGCATGTAACCGTCCAGAAGTTTCAAAAAGAATATATCTTGTTGATAGCATTGGGATATTTAATTCGTCAGCCAGCCTGAGCGTTTCATCCGGAGCGATTTTCCCTCGCACTAAAATGATGGCAGCAATATCAAGGATGCTTGCCGTCCGTACAATCTGAGGATTTGTTAAGCCCGTAAGCAGAAGACTCCCCGCTTTTGCAAAAGCAAGAACATCACTTAAAAGATCGGCGCTAAAGGCCGTTTTAACTTCCATGTTTAATTGTTCACGTCCCACAAGAACCTTCGCGTCAAGCATGTCCATCACTTCAAAAAGGGTCACAATCTTCTCCTTCAAAGAATGACTTCACAATCCATTTTGCCTTCATCCATCGTTTGAGGAAGGGCATTATGTTTATATGGAGAATCTGATACAGATTCATCATTTGAGACCTTTGCAAAATGCCCCTTTCGCCCAATTTCTGCGTCAGACTCAAAATCTAATCCTCGAAATACTCAACGTATTCCTGTACTTAAACTTTTCATCTTCCTTTAACTTGAACGAAATTAAGCATTTTGCAAAGGTCTCATTTTATTGCGTGAAATCGA
>CAZKGS010000329.1:0-2515 GCA_964552105.1 uncultured Syntrophaceae bacterium | reverse complement strand
GGGTGAACCGGGGCCGCTCGGAACGAAAAAACCTGAAAATAGGGATCTGTGGCGAACATGGAGGCGATCCTGCGTCTGTGATCTTCTGCCATGAAATCGGGCTTGATTATGTGAGCTGTTCTCCCTACCGTGTACCGATTGCACGCCTTGCCGCTGCACATGCAGTCATCGAGGAAAAACAGGACAAGAGGAGTGAGTAGATAAGAGATGTTTGCATAACTTCTTTTCTGGTCATTGCGAGGTGCGAGGCGATGTGGCAATCTTTCATAATTACAGTGAATTATAGGTTGTAGATTGCTTCATCCGCCTGAGGCGGATTCGTAATGACATTATGGACATTATGCAAAAGTTTCATCATATAATCTATGACTATCAAAAACAGGCTTTTATTCTCATTAGTACCGGCAATTCTTTTATTGCTCGGATTACTGATATATGTCAGTCTCAAAATCAGTGAAAAAACCGTTCTTAAGCAGATCGATCAAGATGCATTCGATATTGCCTCTTCATATGCCCAACAGTTCGATGTCTTAGCAGAATCTTCAAGGAAGGTTGCTGAAGGCATTTCTATCGCGCTTGGAACTGTTCCCGAAGTGAAAGACAACTTTATCAAGAATTTGATAAAGAAAACCATTACACAGAACCCGATCATCTATGGGTCAACTGTTGCATTTGACCCACATATAACCCATCTAGGACATTACTCACCGTATTTCTATCGTAGCCCAAACGGAATAAAATACAAATCTCTTGCAAACCCTTCGTATGATTATACAAAATGGGACTGGTTTAGCATTCCAATGGAGTCAGGAAAAGGCTCGTGGGGAGAACCATATTTTGATATTTATGGTGGTGATAGACTCATGGTCACATATTCTGCACCTATCATCCGAAACAAGAAGCAAGTAGGAATAGCAACAGTCGATATCACACTTAACGAACTCGTCAACAGGGTGAAATCTTTAAAGGTAGGGGATACTGGTTATGCGTTTATTATCAGCCGGAAAGGTTACTATATAGCCCATCCTGAAAGGGAACTTCTATCGGACAAATTAATATGGGAAGATTTGGAAAAATTAAATGATCCTGATTTAAAAACTTTTTCTAATCTTCTTAAGACGCAGAAACAAGGCTCTGTCCAGTTGGATGACCCTTTTACCGGCAAGTCGTCCTGGGTTATGACCATGCCCATAAAGTCCACCGGTTGGATACTCGCAATTATTTACCCAAGCAACGAAATCCTACAACCCCTGATTAAATTGCGACACGCTGTGGGATTTATATCCATCATTATTGTAGGATTGTTAATCATTGTTATTCTATGGGTTTCATCATCGGCTACTTCACCTATTTCAAAATTAGTCAAACAAACAGAGCAATATGCAGTTGGGAATTTCAAAGGTCGATTGGATGATGCCAAGGGCTCAAAAGAAATACAAAAGCTCTCTCGCGCATTCAATGTTATGGGGCAGGCAATTGACCAGAAAATCAAAGAGTTGCATAAAACCCAGTTGGAAATTGTTTACCACCTGAGCCGCGCTGCTGAATATCGAGATTCTGATACCGGCAATCACCTTAAACGCATGAGCCAGTATTGTGCCGCTCTGGGACATGCTTACGGTATGAATAAAGAAGATTGTGGTCTGTTACTTCATGCCAGTCCAATGCACGATATCGGCAAGATAGGAATTCCAGACTCCATTCTTTTAAAAAGTGGAAAACTGGAGGAGAATGAAAGGAAGACAATGGAGACCCATACCACTATCGGTAAAAAAATACTGTCCGGTAATGTATCAAATTTGCTTCAAATGGCTCAGGTCATAGCACATACTCACCACGAGAAATGGGACGGGTCAGGTTATCCCCAAGGGCTCAAGGGAGAAAAGATAGCCCTGGTGAGCCGCATTTCAAATCTGTGTGATGTATTCGACAGCCTGACTTCAAAACGTACTTACAAGCAAGCCTGGACTGTGGAAGAGGCTATGAAGGAAATTAAGAGTAATAGCGGTAAGGCTTTTGATCCCCAACTCGTAGAGTTATTTGAAAAGATATTGCCGGATATACTTAAGATTAAAGAGAAATTCGAAGGGGTCACATCTTAAATTATTCGCGATTCAGGGTGTATCTCCGTGTTTATCCCTGAACTTGGTTCAGGATCATGACTTTTTTCGAGTCTGTCAATATCTAAACATCCCATCTTCGTAAATTATCACTTCTTTACCGGAAGAGAGACGCGCAGTAACCGTCTTTCTTTCGGTATTCACAAGATCCCAGTGGAGGGCTGAATCGTTAAAACCCAGTTTTTTCTTCATTTCCCTTGTCAGCTCAGCGGGATTCCCATTGTAAGTATCCGAATATGACGCACCAACTGCAATATGACAGTTCCCGAAGCGGCCGCCATAGTTCTCATCATAAAGGGTGTTGGCCATAAATTTGTCAATCTTTGAAAACCTCTTATCAGTTAAAGAAAACTCCCCTACCCTGCAGGCACCTTTGTCCATTGACATCTGCTTTT
>CAZKGS010000328.1:0-2517 GCA_964552105.1 uncultured Syntrophaceae bacterium | reverse complement strand
CAACAATGAAAATAAAAATATAAATGGTGACTTTACCCTGCCCACTATAACCCCCCATTTGATATTTACAAAACCACTTCTACCGGTGATGTTACCGGCGCAGTATCACCAATAAGTCAACGGTGTGTCAAGAAAAATCTCGCTTTGGTACAGAGACTTTGATATCGTTTTGTTCGTTTTCAAAGGTAAAAGGAGTTAGATTGATTATAAAATGAAAGGTAAAATTGCAAAGGATACTGTTTATACTCCGGGAGAAGGTAATCATTTTATATCAAAAACTTCCGGCGAAAAAGAATACGACCTTCTCATTTCCAAAGGTATTGTCTATGACGGCTCAGGAAATCCCGGTATGGAAGCCGATGTCGCCATAAAGGGGGAGATGATTGTTCAGATTGGGAAAAACCTGAAGAAAAGCAAAGCAAAATCAGTCATCGAAGCGAAGGGTCTGGCTGTTTCACCTGGATTCATTGATCCTCACAGCCATACAGATATCGAACTGCTTGCAAACCCAAAAGCAGAAAGTAAAATCAGGCAGGGCGTGACCACCGAGATAGGTGGAAATTGTGGCTTTACTCTTTTTCCGCCATCTGATGTGAACAGGGAATACCTGAAAACAAGATATGATCTCGAACTCGACTGGAAGGATGTGGACGGGTTTTTTGCTCAACTGGAACGAAGGGGCATGGCCCTTAATTACGGCACTCTCATAGGCCACAGTGACTTAAGGGGATCGGTAATGGGATTGGTCGATCGTCCCCCCACACATGATGAATTACAAAAAATGCAAATTCTGCTTGAGGAGAACCTCGAAGCCGGGGTTTTTGGTCTTTCGAGCGGTTTGATTTATACACCGGGATGTTTTGCCCAAACAGAAGAACTGATAGAACTCTGCCGACTCGTAGCAGTTTACAACGGAGTCTATGCCACCCATATGAGAAATGAAGGGGACTATCTCCTTGAAGCCGTGGAAGAGGCAATAACAATAGCCAGAGAATCAAAAGTGAGCCTGCAGATCTCTCATTTAAAGCTGGCTTATCCCAGAAACTGGCCGAAAGTCCATGCCGTCCTGTCCAGGATTTCTGAAGTTGAAAAGGAAGGAATTAAAATCCTGGCAGATCGTTATCCCTATATCGCCACTTCAACATTATTAAGCGTTTTCATACCATCATGGATCAAGGACGAAACAAATGACAAATATTTAGCAAGGTTGAACGATCCGGGTTTAAATCAGAAAATATGCGAATATATAAAGGAACAGGGGGAAAGGATCGGCTCTTGGGATAATGTTCGAGTTTCCTCGGTTTTAACGGCACAAAACGAACGTTTTGTCGGGAAAAGTATCAAGGAGGCTGCCCGGGAATCGGGGAAAGAACCGTGTAATTTTATTGTTGACCTGCTGTTTCAAGAGAAGGATCAGGTGGAAATGATTAATTTTTCCCTGAATGAAGATAATTTCAAGCAGATTATTGCTCATCCTCTTGTCGTTATCGGATCTGATGGATGGTCTCTTGCCCCGTATGGAACATTAGGCGGAGCAAAACCGCATCCCCGCTCTTATGGGACATTTCCCCGAATGCTGGGAAGATATGTTCGAGAAGAAAATATTATGACATTGGGGAAAGCGATCCAAAAAATGACCTCCCTCACTGCCAAAAAATTCGGGATAAAATGGAGAGGGTGGGTCAGGGAAGGTTTCTATGCGGACCTGGTCATTTTTGACCCCGACAAAGTGATAGACAAATCCACATGGGAAAACCCCCATCAATATCCGGAGGGAATACAATATGTTATCGTTAACGGACGGATTGTCATTCAGGAAGGGAAACATACAGGATTACTTCCCGGAAAGATCTTAAAGAAGGAAACACCCATCCGGTTAGTCTTTTAATCTGAAGTCCTTTTACGCTACCATTCCTGATCCTTAAATCCGGCATTGGGATTTATTTTTTCATCATGTGCACATCGGGAACAGTAGTATAACGGATATACAGTCCCGCAACCTGACCCTACCAGCTCAAAATGAGCGCAGTTGTAACAAAGCGCCATCCGGCAGCTCGAGCATTTTATTTGCGCCCCGTTTTCCTTGCATACTTCGCAGATCTCTTTTATTTCTGACATGTTTGAAGAACTTCTTTCTTTGGATAGAGTCTCGATTCTCAACAACTGCGTTTTTTGCGTAGATGTTGGCGGAAAATAAATTCAAAATCCGAAGTACGAAATTCGAAACAATATCAAAATTTTAAACTCGAATGTTCAAAACTGTTTCGAAAATTTGTTATTTGACTTCGACGTGAGCTCAGTCGAACGATATTCGAATTTCGGATTTGCGGCTTTACCCCGCTTTAGAGGGGTAATCCTGACCTTTAGCCTTTAGCCCCTAGCCTTTAGCCTTTAGCCTTCAGCCCTTAGCGGCTTTGCCGCATTATTTACCCATGTAACCCAGGGTGGTATAAAATGTCGCCCTGTCAAAGAATATCATCATTCTCCTGTCAAATTCAAAGGCCATATAAATATCGA
>CAZKGS010000327.1:0-2520 GCA_964552105.1 uncultured Syntrophaceae bacterium | reverse complement strand
CTGCGGCGTACCGTAAGTACGCCTCATTCCTCAGGATTTGCGCGCCTTGAATTTGAACTTTTTATTTGCCATCGAACCTTGACTTTCAAGTAACTTAAATTGGTAAAATCACTATAACTTATTGATATTTTTTGATATATGTTAAGTAATGGCCAAAATTTAAATAGTGCAAGTTACTTTTCATTATAATGCCGACGTGTTGGCATAGCGGAGCTTTTTACGAGATCAACAACTTTGCCTTGTTAATCGAGCTACTTGATATCGGAAAGAATCTTCTTCAGGTCATCAACCTTTGGAACCTTTCCGGAAATCACAACCTTGCCATCAACGATCACCGCCGGTGTAAACATAACACCCAGCCTTGCAAACTCTCTCATATCGGAAAGTTTGGAAATGTCCGCATCAATGCCCAGTTCAGTAACTGCCTCAATAACATTTTTTTCTACTGCATGACATCTCGCGCAACCGGGCCCTGCAACCTGTATTTTCATATCTAACCTCCTTAAATCCATATTAAAAAATAAAGTTTCCAAAAAACCAACCCGTAAATGTCCCGAGAATGATTATGGTTATCACGTAAACAATGGCCTTTTTAATTCCGAAAACCCTCGCTATAGCGATCCAGTTCGGCAGACTCAAGCCCGGTCCGGTAAGCAGCAGGGTCAGTGCCGGCCCCTTGCCCATTCCTAACTTCATTAGTGTGTCCACAAACGGGGCCTCCGTCATGGTGGCAAAGTAACTGACTGCCCCGATAAGGGTGGCAAAGAAAGAGGCCGAAACAGAGTTTCCTCCAAGCCAGGTTTTTATCCATTCTTCGGGTAAAATTGCTCCTATAACGCCAACGATAAAAACACCAATGAGGAGCAATGGAAAGATAATCTTTACAAACCACCATGTTTCTCTGAGCCAGTCATAAATCTTTTCCCGTGGCAAAACTTTTAAGGCGTATATGGCCATGACAAGGGTTGACGCACCCCAGACCAGAACCTTTTTCAGATATGGCCCTTTCTGTACGAGATAATTTGGTGATAGCAAAGACACAACTATCAACACCAGAAGAATTACCTCTCGCCAGGAAATGAGTTCCAACTTTTCGTCATGCTCGCCAATGGCCGCAATTGCCTCACCCGGGTTATTTTTCTGAGCGAAAAACAGTGTCATTACACTGCCCACAATGAAGGCCATAAGAAGGGCGGCAACTATCCGTGATATAACCATTTCACTGCCGAGAATTGTGCCGGTGTACGTCAGGGCAAGTATGTTCGCGGCAGGTGCAACCCAGAGAATAATGAACGCCACCCCGACTCCGGCGCCTCCATAAAAAAGACCGCTTGCAACAGGAATAACAGTGCACGAACATGCAGCTATAAGAAAGCTCGATACGCTTGCAATGGAAAATGATTTGATCTTATTTGCACTCTCACCAAGGTAAAGAATAACAGCCTCTCGCCTGACAAATGTGACAATAGCGCCGGCAAGAAGAAAGGCCGGAACAAGACAGGTCAATACGTGTGTGGCAATGTAGCCCTTTAACGCGAGAAGCCCCGCTATAATTAATTTTTCAATCACAATTTACTCTCCCTGATTCCACTTTGAAATAACTTCGTCATTGATATTTCCATGTAGCAATATATATATAAAGCAAAAAAATGCTTTTAAGCATATATGGTTCTGCGCTGCAACATCTTGAGTATCTTCACTCTATCGGGCTCGGAAAGAGCTTTGATGACCTTAATAAAATCTTTCACGAAGTATCTTTCTATATTGCTATCAGGTAATATATAAATCAATCCGGCGGCTGTCAAGAAAATATTTTGAAACATTGACCCATGCCTTTCAACCTTTCAACCCTACAAAGCTACCCTTCACCACATAATCTTTACTTTTTTCCCGTTCTGTTTAATTATAATTACCAAACTCGAAACAATTTTTATTGACAGTTTCGTAAAAAGTCAAAAATGCTCCCTCTCCCTTGATTGGAGAGGGTAGGGGTGATGGTGAATACAACGTTATTTCAGTCAGTTATGTCCCCCTTCCCTTAATCCCCTCCCGCCAGGGGAGGGGAAGTTCGACTTTTTACGAATTCATCTTTATTAGTTACATAAAAAAGGTTTGACTTTGAATTTACATAGGAGTATTTTTTAGCCAGGCAGGGGAATTTAAGACTATGATCGAATCATCAACTCTGGAAAGATCACGAGTTATATCCTCTGGAATATGCGATATCGGACTCATTTTTTTAATAAGGCAGGTAGGGTATTTTTTATCCCGTTACTCTTTAACTCTTTTAAAGAAAGGAGGTAGTGTATGACAACACTTATTATTGTTATCGGTTTTTCGATTTATATGATTCTCTATTTTACGTATGGAAAAAAAATAGAGAAGGACGTCGTAATGGCTTCCGATGCCACGGAGGCACCGTCCAAGCGTCTCTATGACGGGGTCGATTACATCCCGGCGAGGAGAGAGGTCCTTTTCGGACATCACTTTGCCTCCATCGCCGGCGCCGCTCCGATTATC
>CAZKGS010000326.1:0-2538 GCA_964552105.1 uncultured Syntrophaceae bacterium | reverse complement strand
TTTACTTTCTGTTTTCATATGACCTCTTTTTCATGATCGTAGGGCGAAAAATTGAAAGGAACTTAATATCTATGCCATCACTTGTCAATTCGAAAAGATATCTGCCCGCTCTTTCTTTACGATACCTTAAAACTATGATAACTGTTTCAGCGCGCTGACAAATAATGCGGAATTTTGCAGAACCGGAAAATACGGTTTTGAGAGTGAAGCAAGGTAGTTGGAAAAACAAGCCTAAATATCAAAATCCAAATGCCAAATCAAATCCAAATGACTAAATGCCAATTTTTTCTTTATATAAAAGTTTGGTTTTGACATTCATTTGAACTTTGTGCTTTGTAATTTGTTATTATTCATTCCCTGAATCTTTGAGTGGTCGAAAGAGAAGATGGGGACGTGGAAAAGGTTAAATTTATAGGTTAAATAAGATGGCCCAAGGATCAGGAAATCATAAAAATTACAGAACAATCAAAAGGAAGCGCCGTCATACGGAAAAGGGTTCCCACAGAAAACCCGGGAGAAGACCTGCCGACGAAAAACCCTTCAGGATGAAGCCAGAGGCTGAGCCCGTACTTAAAGAAATATTTTCCCGTATTGGAAAACCACCTTCAATGCCCTTTAAACCCGACCCTTTCCAATTAGATGCGCTGGAGTCTATTAAAAAAACGGATTGCCTTGTTATCGCGCCAACTGGTGCGGGTAAAACCTGGATTGCCCAGCAGGCTATTTCAGAGGTATTCAAAAAGGGGGGGCGATGCTGGTACGCGTCACCTCTGAAGGCGCTGACTAATTCCAAATGGGTGGAATTCGGGGAAAGCTTCGGTCGCAGCAATGTTGGAATTCTCACAGGAGATACAAAAGAAAATTCAGAAGCCCCCATCATCGTAGGAACAACGGAAATTCTGAGAAATCAGCTCTATGATGTAATGCATAGTGGAGAGGATCTCGACTATGATCTTGTTATCCTGGACGAGGCACACTTCCTGGGAGACAAAGACAGGGGCGTTGTCTGGGAAGAGATCATGATCTATCTTCCCGCAAGGATAAATTTACTGCTGTTGTCGGCAACCGTTGGAAACGGTAGGGAAATTGCCTGCTGGCTAAACTCAATCAGAGGCAAGGAATGCATCGTCGTAGAAGAAGACAGAAGGCGCGTCCCCCTTTACCCTCTCTTTCTCCACCCGTCGGGAAGATTAATGCCCCTTCTGAACAGAAAAATAATCTACAAGGGGGTTGTCTCCTTTATGGAAAATAAACCAACCATTTATCGACACGGGAACAGGCTTCCCCCTTTTGATGAAATCATTAGAGTGCTGAGAAAATTCAAACTCCTCCCCGCAATATTTTTTCTCAAATCGAGGGGGGAATGCAATGTTGCCGTGAATCTCATTAAAACCGTTTCAGCCCGGACCGACGAAGAATCCTTCAACAAAGATCTACAGGAAATCATTGATCATTTTCCCTATTTGAAGGAACATGAACAACTCCAGAGTCTTCGCCGTTACCGTGTGGGAGTTCATCATGGCGGGCAATTGCCGGCGTGGAAATTCATGGTTGAAACAGTGATGAAAAAGGGTCATCTAGATGTCATATTTGCGACTTCCACCGTGGCAGCGGGAGTTAATTTCCCGGCAAGATCGGTTGTGCTGTTCAACTCGGATCAGTTCAACGGCCGTGAATTCCTTCCTCTGAATGCCACAGAATTTCACCAGATGACGGGCAGGGCAGGAAGACGGGGGCAGGATAAGATCGGCTTTATGTTAACTGTTCCACAAAGATACATGGATACTGCACATATCAAAAACCTCTTCTTTAGGAAGCCGGAAAAAATAGTGAGCCGGATTCGAAACGATTTTTCCATGGCATTGAATCTTCTCCTTTCACATACACCTGAAGACATCATGAATATTTTCGAAAGATCTCTCGCCAATTACCAACAGGACGGAAAAAAGAAGAAAATAAGTCTGGATCTGTGGAAAGACTTTGAGAAACATCTGAATTTCCTGAAAGCAGAGGGATTCGTAAATGGAGAGAATCGCCTGACAGAAGAAGGGATTTGGACATCACAGTTAAGACTGGACCAGCCACTTCTTATCGCCGAATGTCTTAAAAATAATGCGTTCCCGGAAGGAGATGAGGCTCTCCTTGCGGCAGTTGTTGCTCCATTCGTCTATGACAGAGATGCGAATATCGTTTTAAAAAGAGGTGAACAATCAAAAAAACTTCTGACAGCTTACGATAAAATTATCTCAACCGTTATTCCCATTTCACAAAGGATGAAAGACGCAGGATTTGAGATAAATCCCCTTCCCTTCTGGGCTTCAGTGGCCATTTACAGATGGGCCAGAAATGTCGAGTGGACACGGATTACAAATAAATTGAAGATAGCCGATGGTGATCTGACTATGCTTATATCAAGGACAGCGGACAACCTTCATCAGATTGCTTCGCTTAAAGATACTCACCCGGATATGGCGCAGTGCGCCGCTGCAGCGAGGAAAACAATCTTAAGGGAACCTGTAATATTTGAATAACCGCAAT
>CAZKGS010000325.1:2087-2553 GCA_964552105.1 uncultured Syntrophaceae bacterium | reverse complement strand
CCTGCGGTTGATAATCAGAAAGGAGCATCTAATCCATGAAGTTGAAAAATGTTTTTGCAACTCGGTGGGGAATTATTGGCGTAGGTTTGTTTATCGGTGTGTTCGCGGCTCTCTTGCAGAAGTGGGGAAACCCTGGAAACATGGGGATTTGTGTGGCCTGCTTCGAAAGGGATATTGCCGGGGCCCTCGGATTGCATCGTGCCGGTGTCGTCCAGTATATACGACCGGAAATTATCGGCTTTGTTATAGGATCGCTCATCGCCGCATACCTTTTCAAGGAATATCGTCCCCGTCTCGGATCAGCGCCTATTGTGCGATTTGTCCTGGGAGTTTTTGCCATGATTGGCGCCCTGGTCTTTTTAGGATGTCCGTGGCGGGCGGCTTTGCGACTGGCAGGCGGTGATGGAAACGCAATTCTCGGGTTGCTCGGACTAATTGGCGGTATCTGGATTGGAACTCTTTTTCT
>CAZKGS010000325.1:0-2077 GCA_964552105.1 uncultured Syntrophaceae bacterium | reverse complement strand
AACTACTCATGCAGCAGCGGGATGGATGCTGCCGCTGATAATGCTTGGCTTTTTGACTCTGCTTATTGCCTTCCCACAGATTGAAGGTCAAAACAGAAGCGGTGTTCTCTTTTACAGTCTGAAAGGTCCTGGTTTCATGCACGCACCCCTTCTCATTTCTCTGGGAGTCGGCCTTACCATAGGATTTCTGGCACAGCGAAGCCGATTCTGCACTATGGGCGCCTGGCGAGACTTCATACTCTTTCGTCAAACCCACCTCCTCTCAGGATTTATAGCACTTATTGCTGCCGCCTTTGTCACCAACCTCATCGTCGGACAGTTTCACCCGGGATTTAAGGGACAGCCTGTTGCCCATACAATGCATATCTGGAACTTCGCGGGAATGTCTCTGTCCGGTATTGCCTTTGCTCTTGCCGGTGGATGCCCCGGACGTCAGCTTTTTCTGTCCGGCGAGGGTGACGGGGATGCCGCAGTTTTTGTACTGGGAATGATCGTCGGTGCGGGATTCGCCCATAATTTCGGTCTGGCCAGCTCTCCAAAAGGTGTTGGTCCTTACGGCATCCCGGCAGTAATTATTGGTCTGATAGTCTGTTTGTTTATCGGATTTACGATGAGAAAAAGGAGTAAAATATGAGTACAAAAGTTGATGCACGAGGACTTTCCTGCCCTCAGCCTGTTTTGATGACACTGGATGAAATAAAGACGGGAAACACAAACGAGATCGAGATTCTGTTAGATACGGAGACATCAAAGGAAAATGTCTCGCGTGCCGCCACAAGCCAGGGCTGGGAAGTAGCAGATGTCAGTGAAGAAGGTGACGAGTACAAGATCACTATAAGAAAGGATTAGCTGTGTCTTTTTTGAGTTTTTTCAAAGGTAAACGAAAGCCGGGCACACCCGGTGATAATGGAAATGCCGATCGTGGGATTATGGTATTTGAAAATACCAGCGAGGTTATCCAGGCGGAAAATGCCCTGAAAAGAGAAGGATGGGAAATCCGGGTCATGGGACCGCCGCCTGAGATTCAAAGCGGCTGTGATCTGGTAATTGAGTTTCCCCTCATCGAAGAGCTGAATATTCTCAGGTCTCTTGAGAGAGAGGGAATCCCGCCCCTGAAGATGGTTCCGGTAACAAGCCCCCTCCTTCAACCTGTGGATCTCTTTCATGTCAAGGATTTTGGTGAATACATCATGGTCCGGGCAGCTAATATGAAACTGACAGTTGAGAAGGCAACCGGGAACATTGTAAATGTTTCCGGCGGTGGTTGCCCGGATGTTCCTTACCTGGCCTATGAGATGGTGGGCCAAACGCTTGCCTATGCACCCAGTCCACGTGAAATCGGCCATACCCTCTGCGGATATGCCCTGCAGTTGGCCTATGAGGAGGTAAAACGCCAGTGCTCGCCATAGCAGGTACTGTACCCTCCGAAGGTTTCCCCCTTGTAGACGGGAAAATCACAATGGTGGGTAATGAAATCCGAATAGACGATAAACGCGTATCCGTAAATCGGGGGACACCTGCCCTGATGGCAGCGGCAATCAAAACCGCTGAAACACTCGGTCAACCGGCGCCCTTCGGATATCTGGTCGGAGATACAGGCTTGGGAAAGGGGAGCCGGCACCTTTACAAATATTTAACCGACCATTTGCCTCATTCTTCTTTTCAAACTCTTACATTTCATTACCTGCAGCCCATTGTTCATTGGCACAAACGCCTGCAGCAGGTCATATATGAAATCAAAGAGCGGCCTACCTTGATAGCCGATGCGGGATTTATGTATGTGGCAAAGATGAGCGGACAAGCCCCGATGTACGATCTCTTTACACCCGACATCGGGGAGCTGGCTTTTTTAGCGGATGAAAAGGCACCCCACCCTTTCTATACACGCGGATTTATACTGCATGATGAAAACCACGTACCCGACCTGATTTCCCGTGCGTATGCTCACAACAATGCCGCACGCTTTCTTCTGGTCAAAGGGAAGCAGGATTACCTGGCCAGTCGGGAGGGCATACTGGAAACGGTGGATAGCCCGGTGGAGGAGGCCCTTGAAGCCATGGGAGGTACCGGTGATACC
>CAZKGS010000324.1:0-2563 GCA_964552105.1 uncultured Syntrophaceae bacterium | reverse complement strand
CGCTGCCCACTTTAATGGCATCCTCATGAATTACGTCTTTGTATGCCTCGGCATAACCTTGCCTGTTATAGATATCCCAACCCAGGGTTTCGAAGAAAGGATTGATAAACTCCTGACGAACCTGAGCCTCGTTGTATTTGCCTGACCGATACGAATCGAGGTTGCGGTCGAAGCGCTCGACCAGTTCAATAATCTGTTCAGGTGTTGACATTTTTTTATTGCTTTGTCAGATGTTTGAAATCACATTGGAAGGATTAATGTTTCGTAACTAACAACACTGGCAATCGTTTGAAAAGATACAGGAATTCCAGAAATAGTCAAGTTATTATGCTGACATTGCCTTTTTATCCTTGACACACATCTTTCTCTTTCCTATATTCGTCACATCACAATGGTTATTCTCGCCATAATTAAGTGACCTTTTCATCGCGGTATGCAAATAGAGGGTGCAATGAATCTTTCTTTGGTGCTTATCCGATTTTTTCTTGTCTTTTACACGGGAGGGCAGAATTCTCCCTCATCTTTAATATATTCGGGGTTTTTAGCGTACCTTAAAAGGTATTGATAAATTAAAAAAGGAGGGAAGGAGAGAAAAATGGGCAAAGAGATTTGGAGACCTGAAGATCTTAGCAAGGAGGGAAAGGCGCGGTTTGTCATGGATATGTTTCACAGAACAATGGTTCATCACACCCTTTGGTTCAGAGAGGTGGAACACCAGCTTGGGGTTAAAAAGGCGCTGGGTGTTATGGGGGCCGTCAAAAAACAGGCCTACAATATTCAGCTGAATAGACTCGCAAAGACGTTTGGCTTTGAGATGGTAGATGGGATACCCAAGGTATTATTAGATATGTCGGAAGAGGAACTCCTCGGCGTGATGACAAATCTTGGGGTAAACTGGATTGCCAATGACGGTGTCTGGTTCCAGGGTGTTGAGATGACTTATGGGATGAATGATGCTAAGCGCTGCAATGATACCACGTGGACTCGTTATTCTCCTTTTGAGGCATGGTCTATCAAAGACTTTTTAGGTCTTGGGGAACATCCGGGTCTGGATGGATTGAAGAAAGCTTTGTCCTTTAGGATGTACGGGCGCGTAAATGTCCAATCTATTATTGAGGAAGACGAAAACACCATCGTCTTTCAGATGAATAAATGCCGGGTTCAGGATGCAAGGTACCGGAGAGGTCTTCCTGACTACCCGTGCAAATCTGTCGGACTCGTTGAATACGGCTATTTTGCTGAAACTGTTGATGACAGAGTAGAAACGGAATGTATCGGCTGTCCACCTGACCCTCATCCCGAAGAGTGGGTCTGTGCCTGGCGTTTCAGGCTCAAGAAAGACTAAATCATTGTGACAGATTCCTCTTATTGTCTTAAACAGAATATTGAGTAGAGAATATAATTTGTCTCAGTAAATAGCCCTTCCCTGCGTGGTGTAAACAGGGAAGGGCTTATTTATATTGAAAGGGATGGTGTCTTTATGAAGGAACCCCTCTTGATGAATCTGGAAAATAACGTTTATCTTGAAGATAAAACGCTGGTCATGATTGACAGGCGAAAACTTCCCAATGAAGTAGTTCCGGTAACGTGCGGCAACTATGAGGAGGTGGCTCAGGCAATAGAAGATATGGTAATACAGGGTGCCGGAGACATTGCAATCACTGCGGGCTTTGGTCTTTACCTTGCGGCCGTGGATCTGGAAGATACTGCAGGAGAAGCGGATATAAAGAAACTGGAAAGTGTGGCGGCGCGCCTCCGTGCCACACGTCCTACCGGCTTTCATCTGGCCGCTCTCCTGGATAGAATTGTGGAGCTGGTAAAGAAAAGCAAACAAAAGACTTCTTATGTTATTCTCGGATTTCTTGAGGATGTGCTTGCCAGGCAAAGAGAAATTTCTCAGGATACGGGAAGACACGCAGAAACGCTGCTTGCTTCGGGTGACACCATTCTTACTCACTGTTTTGCCGGAGCGGGACTTCTCTATATGCTTGAATACGCGAAGGAAAAGGGGAAAGAGATAAAAGTTATCTGCACGGAAACAAGACCCTATCTACAGGGGGCAAGACTCACCGCATGGTCTGTAAGCCAGCTTGACCTGGAAACAACACTTATTACAGACAACATGGCGGCACATTTTATGTCCAGGGGTATAATAGATAAAGTTTTCACCGCTGCGGATCGTATTGCCATGGACGGGACAGTGGCCAACAAAGTGGGGACCTTGCAACTTGCCATTTCGGCGAAGTATTATAACATTCCCTTTTACATTCTTGGATATGGCGGACCTGACAAACGTACTCTAAAAGGGGAAGATATTCCTATCGAAGAAAGAGACCCTCAGGAAGTCCTTGAGTTTCGTGGGATTCCTATCAGCGGCCCGGATGTGAAAGCGTATTATCCTGCCTTTGATTTAACTCCTGGTGATCTGGTCACAGGGGTGGTAACGAAATCAGGCGTGCAACATGGTAAGTGAAGACCCTAAGGCGGCAAAGCCACAAGGGCTGAGGGCTGAGCAATGAGGACTGAGAGCTAAAGGCTAAAGGTTTTTCCTTGATCCTTTGTC
>CAZKGS010000323.1:0-2636 GCA_964552105.1 uncultured Syntrophaceae bacterium | reverse complement strand
ATCTTTATAGCGGGATCTTCATCAAAGCATGTGAAAGCATACTGATTTCACTACATATTTTAGTAACCTGTTGATATCTTTGAATACAAATACTTAGACATATATAACCTGCTATTTTCAAAAGGATAAAACCTATCTACTCGATATCATTAATAATATTAAATGCACAAATTGTATGCAATCCGGTTAAAAGTGGAAGGTTTAAAGGATTTATGAAATTTATCAACATGCCTGTTAACAGAGTTATCCACAGATCTGTGGATTCCGATCCGTTGAATTTGTTATTTTATTGAAAAATCAAAACGTTGATGTTGCTGCTATCTTTTAGAAACGCGGAGATTCATGTACGTGGAAGGTTTGCCCAAATCACTCATATCATTTGAAATCCTTGATGAATTAATGGCGCTGCTTCTTGAAAAAGAAGAAATCCGTCACACAATTAAACATACGGATTTTGGATCGAGAATAACCGGCGAAGAGGAGGCGAATCATCTTTTACAGAAGATTTCTAAAGTTACCAGGGAGGCTTTGGGTATCAGTACGCTCGATCTACCCGATCCAGGGATTGAACTTACCAGTCGTATCAGCCAGTTGCCGTGGCAGACAGCAAGGCTCTGTTTTGTTTTCTTTCCTATCAGTCTTTTCTTTCTTTATTTTACGTTACATTATTCAGATGGTGGTGTCGCTGTCTGGTTGGTACGGGGCGTAATACTTTTTCTGCTGGCATTTCCCTTTATTTATAGACGCAGGTTGCGAATCAACATCGAGCATGAATGCGGCTACCTGAGGGACACGGAAGGTATTTCGACAATCATCATCGATCAACTCCCCGCCATTCAGTTTCAGTCATACCTGTCTCATGAGTATGCACACCATCTTTATTACCACTATTTCGGCGACGAGGGCGAAAAGTGGATGCGAGAGGGGTGGTCACGTCTGGTCCAGTGGCAGGTGACCCGGTATTTATTTCGCCAGGAAGACAATTCGGCTTATCTTTACCATGTTCTCGTCCAGACCATTGGAGAGCTCAGGTTTGCCTGCAATCTGATTTGTATGGTCTTCCGGATGAAAGTTCCCCGCAAGGTGCGACGAATTAGAACCATTTATCAAAGCAATTCACTGTTTAGTTTTTTTACGGGAATACCGGGATTCGATACAGAAAGTCTCGCGGATCATGCTGTAGGTACTGCCTTTTACTTCGTGGCGGAACGGCGCATCGGGTTAACGGAAACTATCTGGAAATTACCACTGACAAAAGATCTTAATCATTAAAATTATTTTTTAACATATCGTTATGATTTTATTATTTTTTGTTTACAATTATCTTGAGATCACTGAGTAAATTTGTTAAGTGTAACAGGAGGGTGGGAAGGAGTAATAGAGTAAAAATGAAAGCTTACAAAATTAAAAAATACATAATAGCGGCAGATTTACCGGAAGATGCCGAGAACATCTTCATACATGAAATAGGAGAGACCTTGCCAGAAGAAGCCATTGAAGAGGTAAGCCTTCAGCTTGAAATATGTTGCGATGACGGGAGGGTAATGACCATCAAAGAGATCATCAACGAAGAGCTGGACAAACGCCAGGAATGGCGAAGACTGGGCGTACACTGTGAGACTTACAGGCCATTCATTGTAAAAATACTGACATAATGCCCCACAAACCCAGACGTGAATTACGATTAATCAAATCTCGTGAAGTTTTATTTATGGATCTTTTGTACATGAATAAAGTTGACAGTAAGTAATTAACGTCTTCGAAAAGGGAACTTCGTATGCAAGAAATCGAGAAGTATGCCTTTAAGCTTGTAAAGAAAATCAGGATAAGGATTCATGATGTGCCTGGGGCATTCGGCAAGATTGCTGTGGAACTGGGGAAGCATGGTGCAATGCTGGGTGATATAACAAAAGTGCATCTGACATCTCAACATATTACCAGGGATGTTATAATGTTTTTTGACAGTCAGACGCAATTCGAACGAACGATAGAGGCACTGGAAAAATTTAAAGGGTGCAAAATACTTTCCATTGAGGATGAGGTACTTAATGTTCACAGGGGCGGTAAAATAGAGGTGAAACCAAGGGTGAAAATGGACACCCTTAGCGATTTACGGATGATATATACGCCCGGAGTCGCGCAGGCCTGTAATTATATCCTTGAAAATCCTGAAAAGGTTCGTGATTTCACATCGATCGGCAATTCCGTGTGCATCGCGACAAATGGATCTGCTATTCTGGGTTTGGGTAATATCGGAGTTCATGCGGGTATGCCGGTTATGGAAGGCAAGTCGGTCATCCTTCATAAAATGGCAGGGGTAAGTTGTATTCCCATCCTGGTTGATAGTAATGATGCTGGTCGGATTATTGATACTATAGAAGCAATATCGAAAACATTCAGCATGATCATGATTGAAGATATAAAGGCGCCGCTATGCTTTGAAGTTGAGAGTAAGCTGCAGGAAAGATTGCCAATTCCTGTATTTCATGACGACCAACATGGTACTGCAACCGTTATACTGGCAACATTAATAAGCATATTACAGATACAGAACAAAGAAAAAGAAAAAGTGAGTGTAGTTATTAGTGGTGCCGGTGCAGCCGGGATTGCTACCTGCAGGATGTTGCTGGAATATG
>CAZKGS010000322.1:0-2639 GCA_964552105.1 uncultured Syntrophaceae bacterium | reverse complement strand
AGTATCAAAGCTGCGCCAAATTGTTTGGAGAGCGTCAAGGCGTTCTCCCATATCGACAATTAAACACAGATTGGCAACCGTTAGTACCGCAGGCTGCTGGATGCATGGCTAGTGCTTGGGCTAGACTGGCCGCAGATGTGGGTGACTTAAATGCCACGCTAATTCTTGAAAAAGAATGGGGTGAGCCTTTGCCAAAGGAAGTTATCAAGGCCGGATTACTACAAAAAGCAAGATTTGCGCATATGAGTTAAAGCCATAATGGCAGATGTGGCTACCTAGATTGTATAGTATTGACGTGGGGCTAATTCGAGCAAGCGACAGGAAATAGTTAGGTGAGTATCCCATGACTGTAGAAGCGATATACCAACTACGGGAAGAAGCTGACAAAAGCTGGGATTAATTCATCTCGGATGAAATTGTGTATGCGGCGGAACTCAGAGACGGGGAGAGGATTAGGCGACAAAGAGGATACATATAGACTTACGTCGAAGGTGGGCTGTGGTTCGAAGTCGTCGCGTATGGAACGAACAACGAGGGGGAATTTGTCTACATTGTCAAGGCGGATCATAGCTTGGCCATCGCTCCTAAGGCTGAGGTCAACGACTATACGAACGGGAGTGACGACCCGATGCTTGTCTTCGTTAGTCAGATGCCGGAGGACATCGAGGAGTTTCAGTTCAGGCCACTTAGCTATGTTGTATGGCTGAAAACGCTCAATGGTGTCCCAAGCCGCGGGCAACAGCAGTTTGAGGTCTTTCTTCCCCAACCCACCGTGGAAGGGTTTGTCGCATTGTTCCAAGCGGAGAGGGAATTTGACGCCTTGCGCCTCTTTCTTTTCCAAGGGCCGTCCCCGGCCATCAGCGTATTTGACAGCAAGCACCCATGCAATATGGTCGAGTGCGGCGTTGAGGTTGCTGAGAATATCGCCGATAATGAGACCACAATTGGCTCTGATGCTCGGGTCAATCTCCAACGTGTAGAGGTTATGGGTCGCACCAATGTTGCCCAATCGACGGCTAGGGTCATCCACTATACCCTGTCGGCTGAAGGTGACTTTTGGGCCGCGCGCGTAGCGACGGATAGCCGCCTCAAGAGTACGGATGTGCACATACGCCCGCGCAGTCTTGCGATTGGCGCTATCAAGTGGATGCATATGCTACTACCTCTCAAAGCCCTTTTTCATTCTCCGCAGGCCAACTAGCTGGTGCTATCAACTTCCTTTTCTGTATATCTAGGGAGTGCTCTTTGCTTATTTGTCTTGCTGTTTTCTGCTTTCCAAGTCTTGAATTTCTTATGGGTTGCCTGAAAGACATTTTTGAGGTCATCCATCAGTCTTTTATGTACATAGAAGTTTGGCCAGTCTGGCGTCCTTATATTATCCTGTAACGAAATATTTGCGAATAGGGGGTATCGAGCGCGTGCTGTTCCGCCAACATCATAATTATCCGCAAAAGGGAAGGAATCAACGTTGAAAAACTCGTTCAATACCTCAGAAAGGAGATTCTGAAATTGTTGTCGGTCTTCTCTGAAGTATCTTTTATTTAACCCTGACATTCTGTCGAAGATTAGCATCAGTTTTTCTTTAGATAGATTGTATTTATTATAATATGCAATCAAAAAGAGGGAATTACTGAAATTAGATATGACATTGTTGTTAAGTAATTCCGTTAATTTGTCAGGGCGTTTCATCAGCAATGACGAATTCGCCAGGGATGACTCGCTATAGGCCAAGAATGATTTGTTTCGATGATATCGTCTTAGTTTAAGTATCTCGTCAAAAGCTCTATCGAATTTCCCAGTTAGCAATTGCCTTTCCAGACCATAATAATAGATGAATACATAGCCAATATCCACTTCTTCAGTCACATCCTGTAGCCAATTAAGATACACCCATCTTTGTTCTGGTTTCAAATTAGCATAACTCGGGTAATATCCGAGTGGTTCTATGTTATCAGGTCTGGTTGGTTTTTTGATTGCGAGATTCAGGAAAATCGTACTTGGGTCATCGCTTTCATTATTATTGAATTTAATTTCACCATCATAAAGTGAGATTGATATTGATATGGATAGGCCGAACGAAATGTTATTTTGGTCCTTGTCAGAAACAAATATGAGGTCTTGGTTGGGAAATGTGAAGCCCTTTACTGCTAGGTGACTGCTCAGTTTGGCGAGACTATTTATTGTAGTGCGTTCGCTTGATTTGACCAAGCTGAACATCCTTTTTATCATTGCTCTTTTATTTTATCCATTAATAAGTAACACACATACCATAAGCCAACAAACGGGCACTGTCAAATCCAATTTTTAGAGTGCCGAAGATTTCAGCACTCACGCTCAAGTTGAAGCTAGAATTTTGCTAACCGTTTGCTAACGCATGAAAGCAAATGGGAAAACATAACATGGTAGTTTACGCACAAAATAGCTAATCACTAACGAGAGGGCAACAAAATTTTGAGCGTGAAAACACTCAGAGGACATCTAGAGGCAAATTTCGAGAGCGGCACCATGAACCACTCGGACACCTCTCCTGGATAGAAATTCTACTCCAAAAGGACTTCTAAGGGCAACTTTACTAGCATTACTTTATTCTAATTGAAAAATGGGCCTGAAGAAAAGTTGACAACAATGGGTGGTATGCT
>CAZKGS010000321.1:0-2639 GCA_964552105.1 uncultured Syntrophaceae bacterium | reverse complement strand
AGAAAAAAGATATGAACAGGCTTCCCGTCCAGTGAATCAAAATCAATTCCTTCTATTGTTCTTCCAAAAGAAACAACAAGATTTTCGAGGCCAGGCAGTTTACCGTGGGGTATGGCAATTCCATCGCCTATGCCCGTACTCCCGAGCTTTTCCCTGTCCAGTAATACTTCAACCATAGCATCGCAGTCCACTTTAACATCACCCCGCAAAAATACCTCTGATAACTCGAGGAGGACTTCTTTTTTTGTCTTTGATTTTAACTCCTCGATTATAAATCCTTTTTTGATCAAATCGGTGATATTCATAATTAATTATACCTCGAGCTTCAACTTTTCGGTTCGATCAGAACATAATTACCATCATCACGCCTGTAAATTACATTCATTCTTTCGGAAGACGAATCTCTGTAGATTACAAATCTGTTCCTTGTTTCTTCAATTTTCATAATCGCATCATCAACAGACATGGGCTTCAATGCAACCTTCCTTACTTCTACTATACTGGGTTGGAATTCATCTTCTTCGTAGCTTTCTGACGATAGCTCGTTCTCCACGGTTACCATCTCATTTTTTGGGGCATTTTCCTTATGGTTTCTTATTTTTTCTTTATGTTTTTTTAATTGACGTTCAATCTTATCTATAACATTATCAACGGCAATGATCATTTCTTTGGCCTCTTCTCTGCCATTAAGATTTACTCCCCTGCTTGACAGATTAATTTCAGCCACATTTCTGAATTTTTCTACAGAAAGTATGACACGTGTCTCTGTCAGTGTATCTATATACTTATCAAGCTTGAGTAGCCTTTTATTTACATGTTCTTTCAACCAATCTTCCGCTTCCGTATTCCGAAAGGTCAAAGAAATCTGCATAATCGCTCCTCCTCATTCGTTAATTATATATTTGCTCGAGGTTTATTACAAATATAGCCGATAAGTTACATCGTTATCGGCAGCTAATTTGAGATGCTAAAGGACGCACTTATATTTAAGTCAAGCAAAAAAGTCAATCAATATTTCCGTTTGATTAAAAGTATTTTTTCCTCTTGGAAGAAGGAAGAACGCCCATCATTTCCCTGTACTTCGCTACCGTTCTCCTGGCAATAGAAATACCTGATTCTCGCAGAATATCAACAAGTTGGCTGTCGTTGTGTGGCCTTTTGGGATCTTCTTCACTAATAATCTTCTTTATTCTCTCCTTTACACTTTCAGAAGCAATGGAGTCACCGCTTGTTCTGTTTATCCCGCTATTGAAAAAATACTTCAATTCAAAAATCCCTCTCGGTGTATGCATGTACTTGTTCGTTGTAACACGGCTTACAGTTGATTCATGCATCTCGACATCATCAGCAATATCCCTTAAGATCATTGGTTTTAAATAATTAATTCCCTTGTCGAAAAACTCCCTTTGAAACTTTATAAGGCTTTCCGTTACCCTGTAAATCGTCTTCTGTCTTTGCTGTATGCTTTTTATCAACCACGTTGCTGACTGCAATCGTTCCTTGATATAATCTGTGCATTGCTTCAAATCGGAACTATCAGTCGCATCACCAAGAATTTCCTTGTATAGATTGCTTACTCTCAGCCTGGGTAACCCATCTTCATTAAGAACAATTCTATATTCGTCTCCTGCCTTAAAAACATACACATCGGGAATAATGTATTGTGATCTTTCTTCATTATAAATGCGCCCCGGTTTAGGATCCAGTTTGTTAATTATCCAAACGGCTTCCAGAACATCGGAAATTGGAACCTTTTGCTTTTTCGCAATATTATTGTAGTTCTTTGTTTCAAGATCTTTCAAGTGTTCCCTGATAATTGTTTCCAACAGGGCATTCTGTGCGGCTATAAATTTAACCTGATTCAAAAGGCATTCTTTCAAGTCCCTCGAAGCAATGCCGGAAGGATCAAATTCCTGCACTTTTTTCAGCACTTTCTCAACACAATTGATGTCTACATCTTCGATAGACGCAACCTCTTCCAAAGTAGCCACCAAGTACCCGTTGCCGTCAAGGTTGCCGATAAGTTGTTTGCCAACTCGTTTTTCCGTCTCCGTCAAACGTAACATGTTCAACTGCCATAAAAGATGATCTGTCAAAGAACCTTGTTTCGTTAAGATATTCTCAATGGAAGGCGTCTCCACATAATCTCGAGAATACGTAACTCCCATAGGCCCATAATCTTCAAGATAGCTATCCCAATCGAAGTCTTCCTTGCCATCGCCTTCACCGGTAACCTCCTTTGTCCCTACCTGAACCTTTGAGGGGTCAATTTCGGTGGCGGTTTCAATCTCTGAATCGTCATCGAAAGGCGTTTCTTCGAGGAGAGGATTTTCCTCTAATTCCTCATTGATAGCATCAACAAGTTCGATTCTCGACAGTTGCAGAAGTTTAATCGCCTGCTGCAACTGAGGCGTCATAATCAACTGCTGGGTCAATTTCAATGTTTGTCTAAGTTCTAACACCATTTTTTTGTATTTGACTAATAAGTATGATGTTTAATCAAAAGTATTTCATGAAGACAATTCATAAATCAAAATTCTCTCCAAGGTAAAATTTCTTTGCAATTTCACTATTAGCTATATCATCGGGATTACCTTCCACAAGAATGGAACCTTCATTAAGGATATATGCCCTGTCAC
>CAZKGS010000320.1:0-2641 GCA_964552105.1 uncultured Syntrophaceae bacterium | reverse complement strand
ACGAGTTTTTCTTTAAAAATTACGATCAGTAAAAAAACAGATTGTCATTTATCCAGTTGATTTCTGATAGACATTCCGATTTTTTTCATCAGATATGGCTTCTTTTTGCCTTTGCGGCTTGCCGCATTAGTAAGTAGCTTGATTTAATTATTGGTAATCGAATCCTTCCCGTACAGAGAATTCTCCCGGATGTAACGACAGACGGAATCCGGGACGAGGTACGTAATGGACTGCTCCCTATTTACCCTGATTCTTATGTTTGTGGATGATATGTCCAGAAAGGTTAATTTTCTGAAGTATATGAAATGCCCGGCAGGACCTTTGAATCCGTCTGTGTCCCTGTCATAGTCAAATTGTGAGGCAAAATCGGGAGGGAGTATTCCGGAGAGACTTCTGGCTTCGTAACCCGGTCTGGTCATGACAACAAATTTACACAGTGATAATAATTGCTTCCACTCTTTCCACATCCGGATACCGTTAAATGCGTCCTGCCCCATGATGAAATAAAGCTCAGGGGTCTCCGGCGAATGGCTGAGAAAATGCTTGACCGTGTCAATAGAGTAGGATTCGCCCTCCCTCTGACTTTCTATATCGGAGACTGAAAATGAAGGGTTTTCCTCGGCGCATAGTTTTATCATCTTTTCCCGATGGTGAAATGGTGTGATCTCTCTATCGGTTTTTAGAGGTTGCCGGGCGGCGGGAATAAAGATGATCCTGTCCAGATCGAAGATTTCGCGGATCTCCTCTGCGCATCTCAGGTGTCCGAGATGTATGGGATCAAATGTCCCTCCGAATAATCCCCATTTCATGTCCTGATCTGTCCGTTTCCGTAAATAATAAATTTCGTAGTTGTCAGTTCCTGAAGACCCATTGGCCCGAAGGCGTGAAGTTTTGTCGTACTGATTCCGATCTCCGCGCCGAGACCCAGTTCAAAACCGTCACTGAATCTTGTGGAAGCATTCGCCAGGACGGTTGAGGAATTAACCTCATTCAGGAAACGCTGGGAGTTATTATAATCACGGGTGATGATAGATTCTGTATGAAGGGAACCGTATTTTTCGATATGAGCCATGGCTTCATCCAGGTCATTTACCACGCGGATGGCCAGAATAAGATCGAGATACTCTTCGTACCAGTCTTTCTCAGAGGCCTCTTCAATATCGAGAAGGATTGTCCGTGTATTCTCACATCCCTTGAGTGTAACGCCGGCATCCTTCAGGCTCTTCGCTACCCGCGGAAGGAACGTTTCAGCAACCTTCTTGTGAACGAGGAGTGTTTCCATGGCATTGCAGACACCCGGTCTTTGTGTCTTGGCGTTCATGCAGATCGTATCGGCCATATCGAGATCTGCGCTTTTATCGACGAAGATATGGCAAACACCTTTGTAGTGTTTGATAACGGGTATCCTGGACTGGTTCACGACGGCCCTGATCAGTTCTTCCCCCCCCCTGGGGATGATGATATCTATATATTCCTCCAGTTTCAGCATTTCATTGACCGCCTGCCTGTCCGTTGTGGGAATGATCTGTATGGCTGCCTCGGGGATATTCACATTTCGCAGGACATCCTGCAATATTCTGGTTATGGCGAGATTAGAATTGATTGCTTCGGATCCCCCCCTGAGAATGACGGCATTTCCGGACTTGAGACACAGGGCGGCGGCATCTGCCGTCACATTGGGGCGTGACTCATATATGATTCCGATAACGCCCAGTGGAATTCTCATCCTGCCGACAAGCAGACCGTTGGGCCTTCTCCACATGGAGGTAACCTCTCCCACCGGGTCAGGTAGAGCTGCAACTTCCTTTAAACCTTCAGCCATTCCCTTTATGGTAGATTCATCAAGGGTAAGCCTGTCTATCATTGCTTCGGAAAGCCCTTTGTTTTTGGCATAATCAAGATCCTTTGCGTTTTCAGTGGTGAGATAATCCATATTCTTGATCAATTCGTCTGCCATTTCAAGGAGAGCCTTATCTTTTACCCGAGAAGAAGTGTTTGCAAGGGTACTCGCAGCCTCTTTTGTTTTCTCAGCGATTTCAATTACCTGTTCCTTAATACTCATGGCTTCATCCTCTCTGAAATTAAAAAGTGTTGTATGCTAAATATATTATTGATTTTTCTTCATTACTTTGTCACTAATACTGCCTCCTTTCCCGTAAACAGGAGCAAATCGATAAAATTGGCAAGTCTTCCTATGGTATTTTTCAAAGAATAAAGAATATTTAACATTTGACGAATATTTTATAGTAGGTAAAGAAGGCTGTGTCAAGATCAGTGAGTAATTTTCTCTATTTGATTATAAGATCGAATAAAGATTCTTGACGAAACGAAAAAAGTTGGGAGACCATGGCGGATATTACTGTTAAAGCAGGAAAAAATGTGTATGAAATGATTCAGGATGGCGGTTTTGCTTTAGATCAGATTACCGCTTGTGCCGGACCCGCTGTGGGGCCGAGATGGCTGGTGGCCAGTGGCTTTGATATGACGCTTCTTGAAAATGAAATACTGGGCAGATGTCAGCCTGTACTGCTTGCCGGTTCCTCTGCAGGTGCGTTGCGATTCGCCGCATGGGTGCAGCCGGAAGCCGTAAAAAGTTACCGCAGACTTATGGAAGGTTACATTTCAATGTCCTTCGGCAAGA
>CAZKGS010000319.1:0-2648 GCA_964552105.1 uncultured Syntrophaceae bacterium | reverse complement strand
ACGACGAAACTTATGAAAAGGAAGAAACAAAATTGATGGAACGATTAGAAGATATCAGAAAAATGAAAGAAGAAATTTATTAGGGAGGTAAATGAAATGGCTTTAAGTATCTCAAAAGTAATCCAAAAGGCACGATCTGAATTAACTGATCTCACTGGCCTGGAAATCTCCTCTACCGTAGGAGCAGAAAAAGAGGGAGATGGTTGGCTGGTAATCGTGGAGGTTGTCGAAAAACGCTCGATTCCTGACAGCATGGATATACTGGCCAAGTATGAGACGCGACTGGATACTGATGGAAACATGCTGGATTTCAAGCGAACAGGGATGCGCAAGCGAATTGATGTGAGTGAAGGCGAAGAATAACGCACTGCTCCCTCTTTTCAGCATGTGTAATTATTGACGGCTTTGTCAAAAATCCAACTTCTGCGTTCCGCTGCATCCTTCGTCACTGCGGCGTACTGTAAGTACGCCTCATTCCTCAGGATTTGCGCGCCTTGAATTTGGAGCTTTTTCCTTTGCCGTCTAATTTTGACTTTTTACGAGTGCATCATTATTAGATTGGGAAATAACTGAACAATAATTCAAGAAAAGGGTCCACCTGGAACTTTTGGACACATAAAATAATGCAGGAGATACTATGGCGACCGGAAACGAGAAAAAGGCCTTACAGGTAATCTATGAAGCCGGCGGGGAAACTACCAGTCATATCGTAAGCCGAAAGCTGGGTATAGATACGGAACATGCAAGACTTCTGTGTATGAACCTGGCTCGACAGGATTGTGTAGACAGGAAAAGGTCAGGCCGGTTCAGAGTCACATTTGAAGGGAAAAGGGCACTGGGTAAAATACCGGGTACAGGAACAGGAAAAATGGATCAACGAGTTCCGTTTAAGAGACTACATCAGGAACGAGTAGGCTGGGGGGTCATGTCCAATAGTAGTTACAGGACTACTCAGTCTTTCGATAAACCAGGGCAGGAAGAATTGAACTGGTCCATGGCAAAAGTTAATAGATCGGGGAAACACTTCTCTAAAGGGGCCGGGGGAATAATACTCGGAAAGTTGCTGACTGAAACGGCCCATCCCTGTGGTTTCTGCAGAGGGAAGGGAGAAAAACCGAAAGGAACCGTATGTCCAGTATGCAGAGGAGCTGGAAAGATTACCGTAAATCCTCCTGCGGTCATTTGTGCTTACTGTAAGGGAAAAGGCGAAGGGACTCCCCGAAGCAATCTTACCTGTACCGTCTGTCACGGCAAGGGCTTTGTAAGTGTTAAAGAACCGGTAGAAGGCTGTACACGGTGCCGGGGAACAGGGAGGGAACCCAGCGACAAACTCCCGTGTTTGAAATGCCGGGGTAAAGGTGTGGTGACAAAACCAGGTCACAGGAAGCCTGAGATTTAGAAAGAAAACTTTCATTGACGGATAAGGTTTCAATTATAGAGGGCATGGCAAATGGGTAAGAATAACAGCGATTTTCCTGTTGATATATATGAAGGAGAAAGAAAGATACGCTTGATAGCTGAGTTGCCGGGGATTAATGAAGAGAACATCAATATTTATTTAAACAAAGATGTTCTGATCATATTCGCCAGCGGAAAAGACAAAAATTATCGCAAAAGTATCAAATTGCCCCGTCCTTCTGAAAATATAATCGGAAAATTATACAATAATGGCTTTTTAGAGATTATTCTGGGGAAAAAGGAGGATAATTATGGCCTTAGAACCATCTCGAACTAATGATCGTATAGGTTTGGTCGACGTAATCGACAGGATACTGGACAAAGGGCTGGTGATTGACGCGGATGTTGCCGTATCTCTGGTAGGGGTTGAGTTGCTCGGTATTAAAATACGGGCATCCCTTGCATCCTTTGAAACGGCGAAAAAATATGGACTGGAATTTCCGTCGGGAACCAATCCGGCAACGCCTGTTGGGGAAAAAGGAGGAAAATAATGGCCATAGAACCATCTCGAACTAATGATGGGGCCGGTTTAGCCGATGTAATTGACAGGATCCTGGATAAAGGTCTGCTGATTAACGCGGATATCGCCGTGTCTGTGGCGGGGGTTGAACTGCTTGGCATTAAGATAAGGGCCGCCCTTGCGTCCTTCGAGACGGCGGCAAAATACGGACTGGAATTTCCGTCGGGAACCAATCTGCAAATGCCTGCCTGGGAAGAGGCGGTGGTGGCGAAAGAAGACTGTCCTCAATGCGGGAAGAGAGTTCCCATTGAGGGTCTTATTACAACCGGCTGTCCATGGTGCGGGTGGATTAGCGCTGAAGCAAAGGAAATAGTGGTCAGTGATTAGTGAACAGCAAAATCACTAACCACTAACCACTAAATACTATGCCGATTGATATTGATGAAAAAAATCTGAAACACGGAGTTCTCGGATTGGTTGTAGCCCTTGTCGAGATTATCAAGGATGCTCTCAGACTTCAGGCCATGAGGAGAATGGAAGGGGGAAGTTTGACGGAGGAAGAAATCGACAGGTTGGGACGGGCACTGATGGATCTCGATAATGCCATTGAGGAAATGAAAAAGGAACAGGGAATTACGGAGTCTGTAAAATCCGTTAGAGACGGCCTGGATGATATTGTGGATGATGTAATAAATAAAATAATCAATCCCGGGGAGTGGGAGAAAACAGT
>CAZKGS010000318.1:0-2664 GCA_964552105.1 uncultured Syntrophaceae bacterium | reverse complement strand
GGTGGCCAAGGTGCTAGGTTTGTTGATGTTTCAGAAGGACAGACATCACAACCTCCTATGAACTCAAAAGGAGAATTGACCACTCTCGAAGAGCAGGCTCGTATTCTTCAAAAACAGCTTCAGGATGTTGAACGCCGGATCAACGAATTAGACAAGAAAAAATAATGAAGAAGATAAAACTTAACATCTAATTGGCCTAAAGAGAGTTTTAAGAAAGGTGTTGAGATTTTACATTGAAAGGAATTAAATGCTTTGAAAATAGCTATTGCAAGCGGAAAGGGTGGAACGGGAAAAACAACAATTGCCACCAATATTGCCGCAACACTCGCAGGTATAGGGAAAACAGTACAACTGCTGGATTGCGATGTAGAAGAACCCAATTGTCACATCTTTATTAAAACCAGATTAGAATCCTCTACAATAGTTACCACACCGTTACCGGAGGTAGACGAGGAGAAATGCACGGGATGCGGTATCTGCGCGAAAGTCTGCCAATATGGCGCAATCGCCGTTATCAAGGGGAAGGTGCTGATATTTCCAGAACTCTGCCATGGTTGTGGTGGATGCGAAATGTTTTGTCCTGAGGGTGCGATTACTGAAATAGGCAGGGAAGTCGGAGTTGTGGAGGAAGGCAGGGCTGATGGCTTCCGGTTTATTCATGGACGGCTTAAGATCGGAGAACTTATGTCCCCGGCGGTCATCCATGCGGTCAAAATGACAGGCAGGGAAAGCGAAGTTGTTATCATTGATTCTCCTCCAGGAACATCCTGCCCCGTTATCGAAGCCGTTAAGGATTCGGATTTTGTTGTTCTTGTTACGGAACCGACACCCTTTGGTCTCAATGATCTGAAGCTTGCCGTGGGGATGGTCAGGGTACTTGGCATGCCGTTTGCGGTGGCCATCAACCGGTCTGATGTCGGTAATAATGATGTGAAGGAATACTGTCAGAGAGAAAAAATCGATGTGATTCTGGAAATACCTGATGACCGCAAGATTGCGGAAGCCTATTCACGAGGAGAAATGATCATAAACGCAATTCCGAACTACCGGAAATTACTGGAGACTTGCTGGGGGCGTATAATCGATATACATCGAAATTGGGGGGAGTTAACTTCATGAAAGAGATCGTGGTGATCAGTGGTAAGGGTGGAACAGGAAAGACGAGTCTTGTGGCATCGTTTGCTGCTTTGGCAGAGAAGAAAGTCTTGGCGGATTGTGATGTTGATGCAGCCGATCTACACTTGGTTCTCGATCCTAAAATTGGTTACCGGGAAGATTTCAGCGGCGGGAAAAAGGCCAAAATCATAATCGATGAATGCATAGCCTGTGGGAAATGTGAAGAGGTATGTCGTTTTGAAGCAATTTCCTATCCGGATTCGGAAAATTGTGATATACCGTGCGTCAATCCAATTTTTTGTGAGGGGTGCGGTGTATGTGTCAGGGTATGCCCGGTCGAAGCGATTAGCTTCGATGATGTTATTAATGGTGAGTGGTATGTTTCAAGTACAAACCACGGACCAATGGTACACGCAAGGCTCGGTATGGCTGAGGGTAACTCGGGTAAGCTGGTAACGATTGTTCGTAACAAAGCCCGTGAAATCGCCGAAAAAGAGGGTCTGGATTTTATAATTGTTGACGGTTCACCCGGTATAGGGTGTCCTGTTATCGCCTCGATTACAGGGGCCGATCTTGTGTTGATTATCACCGAACCAACGCTATCAGGTCAGCATGATCTTTTACGAGCATCGGAGTTGGCGGCACATTTCAGGATTCCCACTCTTGTGTGCATCAATAAATGGGACTTGAACCCGGATATTGCAGAGCAGATTGAAACAGAAGCAAAGAAGCGCGGAATCAAGAACGTAGGCAGGATACGATATGATACGGCAATAACGAAAGCCCAGATCATGAAAACCAGTGTCATCGAATACACTGGTGGTGCTGTTTCCGAGGATATCAAACAGGTTTGGAGAAATACAATCTACGCGCTTGGCTGAAAGGAACATAAATTGAAAATATTTTTAGACTGTTTCCCCTGTTTTCTGAGGCAGGCCCTGGAGGCTGGCAGGATAGCAGGTGCTGATGAAAAAACACAGAGAGAAGTCTTAAACTCAGTAATGAGGGCATTGCAGGAAATTTCTCAGGAGTCAACTCCCCCGGAAATTGGCTGGTTGATTCATAAAACAATCAGGGAGGCTACAGGCAATTTAGATCCTTATAAAGAAATTAAAAAAATTCATAATGAGCAGGTAATGAGGATTGAAGCTGACCTTATCAATCTTGTTAATGATTCGTCTTCTCCTGTCATTAATGCCTTAAAGCTTGCTGGTACGGGAAATCTCATTGACATGGGACCAGAGCGTCAGTGGATCGATATAAAGGATATTTTTAAAGGTTTTTCAAACAAGAAAGCAGCTTTTTTTGATTACCCTTTTTTCGAAAAATCTATTAAAAACTCTAAGACCCTCCTTTATATAGGTGATAATGCCGGAGAGATTGTGCTGGACAAGATATTAATCAGTTTATTAATCAAAGAGGTAGATATTGATGTAACTTATGCTGTAAGAGGGAAGCCCGTGATCAATGATGCAACTATGGAAGACGCAAAATTTGTCGGAGTGACGGATATAGTAAGAACTATAGATACAGGTACTGATTTCCCGG
>CAZKGS010000317.1:0-2669 GCA_964552105.1 uncultured Syntrophaceae bacterium | reverse complement strand
GACGGAGTTCCGTTAAAATCGTGATGGGAGACAATCAGTTTCGTTTGATCTCCATATTTTTTTATGTCTTCTAAAAGTTTTTTCGTAAAGGTTTCATCTGTGCTCAGCTCTATATCAACAAAGTCGGCTCTTAAGATAACTGCCTCGCTCAGGAGAGAGAACCTTTCTTCTTCATCGCCTTCGAAATTTCCCCCTTCATCTTTCTTGCGTGCGGTTACGATAACCTTGCTTTTCTTTGCGGATAGCAGTTTTGTCAGATTCACATTCCTGATGAAGTCGATTCGCAGTTCTACAGCGTCAGCCAGGGGGAAACATTTATCCATTTGTTCCATTGCCTCTTCATTCGTTGTTGCGACAACAGGTGTGCAGATCATGATTTGGTGTCTCCCATCGGATAAGAGCCGAGTATTCTGATGAATGTGGATTGACTTTGAAGATCTTCCAGACATTCTTTTATTTTTTCTTCCTCTATGTGCCCGTTGAAATCGATGAAGAATAAATACTCCCACATCCTTTCTTTGATGGGGTAAGATTCTATCTTCACCAGATTGATTTCCTTTCTGGCAAAGGGTTTTAATGAGCTATACAGGGCGCCCGGCATATGTCGGGTTCCAATTAAGATAGAAGTCTTATCCCTGCCCGTTCGTTTGTTTTCCCCTCTGCCGATAACGAGGAACCGGGTGACGTTTGACGGATAATCTTCTATCCCTTCCGAGATGATATTGAGCCCGTAAATGGAAGCGGCATTATTGCTGCCGATGGCGGCACCTTCATCATCTTCCAATACCTTTTGAGCGGCCTTTGCCGTGCTTTCCATTTCATGGAGAGAACAATCGGGCAAATTCTTCCTGAGCCAGTTCTGACACTGTGCCAGAGCATGGGGATGAGAATAGATCCTCTTTAAGCCATCCAATTCTTTTCTGGTGGATACGAGGGAATGGTTGATCAGAAGAAAAACCTCGGCCAGAATATTCAGTGGTGTTGAAATCAATCTGTCCAGTGTCAGCTTGACAGTACCCTCAAGAGAGTTTTCCACAGGAACGACGCCCCAGTTTGCCCTTCGTCTTTCCACCCGGTCAAAAACATCGAATATGTTTGATTGAGGGGAGAAAGAAGCACTTTTCCCGAAATGAGATTGAGCCGCTGCATGGGTGAATGATGCCTCCGGCCCCAGGTAAGCTACCGATACAGGAGCTTGGAGGGCTTTTGATGCAGATAGAATCTCGGTGAAAATTTCTCTCAAAGATCCTTCCGGCAGCGGGCCTTCGTTGACCTCATTCAGATAATGGTAAACTTTGTTCTCCTGCGAGGGATCGTAGATGTTCAAGCTTTGCCTATTTTTTATTTTTCCGATTTCCAATGATATCCGGGCTCGTTCGTTTAAAAGCTTGACGATCTTTTCATCCCTGTTTTTTAATTTATCCCTCAATTCTTTCAGTGGTTCCCGTGTCATTTTCTTAACTCCTCGATGGTTTCGCGGATAAGCGCCTCTTCTACAGAGCCATTGATAAAGGGTACCCCTATTTTCTTTAACAATACGAAGTGGATAGAGTCACCCCTCTTCTTTTTATCCGTTCTGATTTTCGAGAGTATTCCTTTCGTACTGATTGATTCGGGGATATGATCAAGGAGACCTACTGATCTGATAAGATGTTCTATCCTGTCCCGATCTTCAGATGAAAGATGGTTCAATTTTTCCGATATAATAGCCGAGGCAATCATGCCGACGGATACGGCATTTCCGTGGGAAATCTTATATCCTGACTCTGCCTCGACTGCGTGTCCTATTGTATGCCCGAAATTGAGGATACGGCGCACACCCATATCCCTTTCATCAATCTCGACGATACCCTTTTTTATCTTGCATGATCGTCCGACAATTGTTTCCAGAAGATCCAGATCCCGCTTCTTGATTACATCAGTTTCCCTTTCCAGCAGATTAAAAAGTTCTATATCATCAATAATGCCGTACTTTACAATTTCTGACAGACCATTGTTGAATTCTCCGTCCGGAAGGGTATTTAGAAATTGAAGATCTATAAAGACCATACTTGGCTGAAAAAATGTTCCCAGCAGGTTTTTACCCTCCGGGAGATCGATTCCGGTTTTCCCCCCGATGCTGCTGTCCACCTGAGCAAGCAGGCTCGTAGGTATCTGGATGCAAGGTATTGATCTCATATATATGGAAGCGATAAAACCGGTTATATCACCCGTGACACCTCCACCCAGCGCGATTAGTGCAGAACTTCTGTCCACACCAAGATCGATCAGCTTTTTCACAATGGTAAGAATCGAGTCAACATTTTTCGAGTTTTCTCCCGCAGGGAACTCAATCAGATCAACGCTAATGCCCATATTCCTCAGTACAGCAAGAAATTTTTCCCCGTGAAGGGCGTACACATTGGAGTCAGTAATTACAATATAGCGATGGGCACTATTGCTTTTTGCTATGACAAGTCCGATGCGATCAAGGATATTATGACCTATGTAGATCTCGTAAGAAAGAGAGGATTGCTTGTCGAGATTTATCTTGATTCTTTTCATGCTGACACCTTCATTTCGTTTCTCAAAAGTTTTTCAAGGTTTCTTATTTCTTCCATAAGCCCATAGAACCTTTCCGGTTTCAGGGACTGCAATCCGTCTGAGACGGCCTTTTCCGGCTCGGGATG
>CAZKGS010000316.1:0-2683 GCA_964552105.1 uncultured Syntrophaceae bacterium | reverse complement strand
TTGGGTGAAATCCATGTCTAAAAAGCTGCCTGTGATATCCGGTAAAAAACTTATTTCCTTTTTAACCACGATGGGATATCGAATTGTGCGGCAGCGTGGAAGCCATGTCAGGCTTGAGAAATCAACGGAAGCCGGTGTTCATAAGATAACAATTCCGAGCCATAATCCTATTGCAAAAGGCACTCTGAATGATATTCTCACAAAGGTCTCTATTTGGAATCAGATGTCTAAAGAGAAACTTATTGAGCGACTATAAGTAAAGAATGAGGGATACATCTCAAATACTAAATATTGGGATCCTCGGGGATATGCGATTTATCACGGGGACATGACCCGATTTATCTTTATCAAATCGGGATCGTGTCCCCGGAAGCGGCGAACCGTAAACCGTAATAACGACAATAAGGCAAGCCTGACCCCCAAATTTTGACTACAAAGGCTCTGGACTCCGGTTTCCACCGGAGTGACGATCTTCAAGGAACTTAAAAAGGATCACTTAATATGAAAGTCCCATTACTCGATTTAAACGCACAATTAAAAACAATAGAAAAAGAAGTAAAAGCCGCCGTCAGTGATGTCATTGATTCAACCCAGTATATCATGGGTCCTAAAGTCGCAGAGCTGGAAGCGCAAATTGCCGAATATGTGAGCGCAAAATACGCCACCGGTGTTTCTTCCGGAACAGACGCCCTGCTGATTTCCCTTATGGCCCTGGATATTGGCCCCGGCGATATCGTCATTACGACGCCCTTTTCATTCTTTGCCACGGCGGGTGTTATCGCAAGACTCGGCGCGATCCCCGCGTTTGTGGATATAGATCCCGATACATATAATCTCAGTCCGACAGCTTTGCTGAAATGGTTTGAATCGGAGACAGAAAAACGAAATAAGGTAAAGGCAATCATCCCAGTCCATCTCTACGGCCAGTGCGCGGACATGGGCCCGATTATTGAAATCGCCGGGAAATACAACATCCCGGTCATCGAAGACGCCGCCCAGGCAATCGGCGCTAAATACCCATCAAAGACCGGAATACAAAAAGCCGGAAGCATGGGAACTATGGGCTGTTTCTCATTCTTTCCCAGCAAGAATCTCGGAGCCATGGGCGATGGCGGTATGGTTGTTACAGACGATGCGAACATTGATGAAAAACTAAAGAAACTCCGAAATCATGGCGCCAAACCCAAATATTACCATGCCCTGATTGGAGGCAATTTCCGGCTTGATCCTATACAGGCCGCAATCCTTCTCGTAAAACTGCCCCATCTCGACAAGTGGCATGCCGCAAGACAGGAAAATGCCGCCTACTACGACGAAAACCTGAACGTCAAAGGCATCAAAAAGCCCATTGTTGCCTACAAAAGAGAATTCCATATCTACAACCAGTACGTCATATCCGTGACCGAAAAAAGAGATGAACTACGGAAACACCTCACAGAAAACAACATCGGCACCGAGATCTACTACCCGGTGCCCTTCCACGAACAGGAATGCTTCAGATGCCTCGGCTATAAATCCGACGATTTCCCGAACAGCGAATACGCCGCCAAACACACCATCGCCCTGCCCATCTACCCGGAACTTACGACAGAAATGCAGGATTATGTCATTGGAAAGATAGAATCAGGGATTAAGGGATTAGAGGAGTAAAAATTAATCTCCTTTACCCCCTAATCCTTAATCCTATAATCCTTTCCGGTTTATCCGGATTAGGGGATTAAGGATTAAAGGAGTACGGAGAAGAGTTGGAAAAATAGGATGAAATTTCCTGATGGGAATGGAAGAAGTCCAAACTTTGATTGCAGTTTCGCCTTTGAGATGGTAATTTAAAGTATGGTTAAAAAAGAATTTACCAAGATGATTAGCTCTTCAGAAGATGACAGACTCAGGCTAAAAATTGAGACGAAAAAAGGTAAGGTTGTCGATATAGTCGTTCAATATGAAGCCAAATTTAATAAGGAATGGCATCCAATAGTCAGATATGATTGTTCACATGGTTTCCTGCATAGGGATGTCATGTTGCCCGGCGGCAAGAAGGAGAAATATCCCTTGGACATTCCTGACTTAAAAATCGCCTTGATTTATGCGGAACAAGATATCAAGGATAGATGGAAATGGTATAGGGATCGATACAGAAGGAGATTAGGGAGATGAAGAAAAACGAAGTTGTGAAAAAAAATATCTCATTGGTTTTTGATTTCTTAAGGTATTTAACAGACCATCCAGAATTGATAAAAAAGTTGCCGGATGGGTGTGAATTAGAATTTCTTGATAAGGATTTCCCCTTAATTGAAGCAGAAGCAAGTACTGAAGGCGCTGAAAAAGCGTTTTTGAAAGTTGAGCATACCTTTAACCTTGCTGACTTAAGCAGATCGACTCAATAAGAGAGAAGATACCAGCAAAAAGTAGCCTGTTGTCCGTTTATAAAAACAGCGGCAAAAAACCAAACCCCCAACAACGACAATAAGGCAAGCCTGACCCCCATATCCGGGGTGAGGGTGAATACCAGGATCGTGTACCCGGCCGTAGCGTGGGGCCTCTGCGCCCCACAAAGTAGCGCAGTTTAAAAAAGGGCGCAGCCCTTCTTTTTCCCTGACCCCTGATCCCTGACCACCGACCACTGTCTCCCCATGAACTCCGAATTCCACTACCACATAACCTGGCTCATCGCCGCCCGGGCGGG
>CAZKGS010000315.1:0-2687 GCA_964552105.1 uncultured Syntrophaceae bacterium | reverse complement strand
CCGCCCGCGTCACCTCCGAAGAAAAGGTCGCTACCTGTTTCGCGAACAACTTTGATTCTTTTGATATTCCTGATATCTCTTGGTTTATATGCTTATTTCGTTTATCCGACGATGTACGAAAACCGCACAATGAGATCCGGGGATAAGACATACCCTGTGAAAATTAACAGGCTGACAAAGAGCATACAATACTATGAAATGGGTAACTGGCATAACGGGCCAATCCCCAAAACCTTTACTTACAGGGCTCGTTTAACAACTCCTTCAAAGGCTTGGGTAGCCCCTGCTGAGGAAAAGCCTCTAAAAGCTGTCGAAGAAGCACCCGTAAAGGCTATTGAAAAAGCGCCTGCAGAAGAGCCTGCAAAAGCTGTCCTAAAAGCACCTCCGGAGGCACCTGTTGAAACTGTTGTAAAAGCGCCCGAAAAGGAAAAGGGGCCAGTAGAAACTATCGGAAAAGCACCTGGAAAAATACTTGAGACTGCTCCTGTTCCATCGGTTGAGCCTTCCCCTGAGAAAAAGGCTATTCAAGAGGCAGAAAAGAAAGCGGAAAAACCAGAGGAAGTTGGTATTGCCAAAGTGGAGTTTCCACCCAAGAAAGAAATTGTAAAACCGGCCAAAGAATATATTTACGCGATTCAGGTCAGTTCCATGCGCTTTAAGGAATTTGCAGAGGAATTTCTGGAAAATCTCGAAAGGAAAGGGGTGGATGCACATATGCTTGTCATTGAAACTAAAAAGCATGGATTATGGTATACGATCTATATTGGACATTTTGCCGACAGAAAAGATGCTGTCACGTATATGAAAGAAAAGAAAATAACTGATTCTTATCCGGGCAGTTGTATCCGTAAAATGTCTAACCGTTAACCCGATCGAATCAATTTTAGAATGCTTTAGTAATAAATACCAGGAAAAGCAATTATGCAAACCTCTCAATCTATACGGGCGAGACCTTTGCAGAATATTCAATTTTGTTCAAGTTCAAGGAAGGCGAAAATTTTAACCGCAGGAATATATTGGATATTTCGAGGATTAAAATTTGAGCTTGACGAAGAAATTGGGCAAAAGGGGGCGTTGTGCAAAGGTCTCGGGCTTTACTAAAAGCCCTGTGAGGAGGTACGGGTATGAAAAAAAGAATGGTATCCGTTTTTGCCCTGTCGGTATGTTTAATTTTCCTGCACATGGTTGTCTGCGCAAATGGCATAGCCGGCGATGTGAATGATGGTCTGAAAGTTATTTCTGACAGAACGGTAAAGGGCTTCACACATCCGGAATCGGTGGCATTTGATCCCCTTGAGAGTGTTCTTTACGTCAGCCAGTTTGGCTCCTTCCTTAAACCAACGCTGAAGGATGGTAAAGGCAAAATCAGCAAGGTATCTTTGACAGGGGAAATTCTGGAGGAAAAATATTTGCCTCCTGCCGGAGAGATTCTAAACAAACCCAAGGGTGTCTGGATAGAGGGCAACAGACTCTGGGTGACTGATATTGATGCGGCCTGGGTGTTTGATCTTCGGACCCGTCAAGGCCGAAAGGTTATGTTGCCCGATGCAAGATTTGCCAATGATCCGACGGTCGTGGATAATATGCTCTTTGTTAGTGATAGCCAGGGAGGTAAAATTTATGGCGTGGAACCTGCTGACTTCCTGAACGAGAAAGATGAACCTGACATTATTGTTTTTGTCGAAGGCCAGTCATTTTCCCCCAACGGACTCTACCCGTCTAATGACGGTTCGCTGCTGACGGCAGGTCACAGCATGGAAGGTCAAAACCGCAGTATATGCTCCGTAAATGATGAAGGGAAGCTCACGACTCTGTCAATAGAACCGGGCCGGCTCGATGGCATTGCCCAGCTTAAGGACGGGAGCCTTTTAATAACGGACTGGAATTCCGGATCGCTTCTCAGATGGAATCCAAAGGGAGGGATAAAGACCCTTGCGACGGGGTTTGCGGGGCCTGCCGATTTCTGCGTTGTTCCTGAGAATGAAGAACTTCTGGTGGTTGTTCCTGATCTGGTCAAGAGTGAATTACGCATGATACGTCTTTCCCGGTGACGCGAAACTTCTGATTTTTTTCTGCCGGAAAGGAGATGCTGTGAGCATAATGGGATCGAACATATGGTCCTTCCTCTGGTCCTTTGTTCGTATTGCCATCGTCATCTATGTCGTACTGGTAATCCTCATGGTGGTCTTTCAGTCCCGATTTATCTATTTCCCCGAACACAGGATTTATGAAACACCTCGATTGATGGGGCTTCCGTTCGAAGACGTATCGTTTGAAACTTCCGATGGCGTCAAACTTTCCGGCTGGTTTATCCCTGTCGAGCAGCCAAAAGGTGTCATTCTCTTTTGCCATGGGAATGCGGGAAACATCTCACATCGCCTGGATTCCATTAAAATATTCCATCGTCTCGGGCTAAGCACTTTTATTTTTGACTACCGTGGCTTCGGCCAGAGCGACGGAAAAGTTACAGAAAAGGGTACATATCTCGATGCCGAGGCCGCGTGGAACTACCTCGTGGGAAAAAAGCAGGCAGCGCCGTCTGAGATCATTATTTTCGGCAGGTCTCTTGGGGGTGCAGTTGCTTCATGGCTTGCAAAGGAACATACACCGAAAGGGTTGATAATAGAATCTACATTTAGCTCGGTTCAGGATATCGCCGCCGATCTGTATCCGTATCTTCCCGTCAA
>CAZKGS010000314.1:0-2736 GCA_964552105.1 uncultured Syntrophaceae bacterium | reverse complement strand
TCTTGCGTTTTTCCTCTGCTGAAATCGTGTGGCAAAAAACAAGACCTGACCCCATCTACGCATCTACGCCCTAAACGCCTTGTTATTTTTCATCAAGGCGGAACTGATTGTCAGACACCCTGGTCAGCTCAAACTTTGGAGGACGACCTTTTTGCCAAGGTGCATATCCGTTATCGATTAGCCAATGTCCGAATTCTTTATTGATGAGCTCTCGGCACTTGTCCCTCCAGAAGGAGGACTTGTTTATATTTGAAGCGACTTGTGTGCCATCGGGGAGTTTTATGGTTACAGAATCCCATGCCCTGCTGAAATTGGCATCCCTGTCCTGAACCGACACCTTCAATCCGTACCCAGCTCCGCTTTTGTTATGCTTTCCATTATTCCAGGCTGTGACAATCATTTTTCTGCTCACTTTGCACTGTAAACATAACGATAAGCTCACCTGCTGCTGTAGGCGGGCAGGTGAAGTGTTTGGTTAGGATAACTTGCTAATATTATTAAACACTCACAAATATAAGACCACAAATTTATTTTGATGAATTAAGTGTTGTGTCCCCCGAATTACGCCGAATTACGTATCGGCAATTAAGATGAGAACAGGTTTATAACTTGTTCTCTGGTAATTTGTTAAACAGCCTTACTGCATCATTCAAACTTATAAAGCCAGGGATACGCCGCCGGTAATGCGCTCCGACGGAACACGGTTATGACTGGTCTGCCTTTATTCCCTTGTTAGAAGGGTTTTTCGATGTCTCCACGGCTGTGAAAATTGTATGCCATGGTTCGGGACTTCCCACAAAAATGTCCGAATCTTTGACCCTAAGGCGGATTGCCCCCATTTCATATGCTGCGCGGAAAAAGTCGTAGTCCCGACCTGATCGAGACGAAAAATAATCAACGGCAATTTTCGACCAGATTATAAGAAATAGAATGAGACCAATCAGGGTGGCAAAAGCATAAAGGTACATTGCCTTGAACAAGAAGATGAAGCCACCGACAACACCACCAAGAAAGAGTAGCGTGAACAGATACCCTCCTGTATTTCCGCCAAACGCGGCCGCACTATAGCGCCTGCTGATTTCGATAAGAACTTTCTCTTTCACTATCATGTCCATTAATTGGGAAAAACGTTCTTCATCCATAAAAATCGCCCTTCTAAAGTACCCTTCACCGGAGGGAACGGAGCGTAGCGGAATTTCCGTCCGAGTGCAAGGGGCTTGTTGTGTGGTTTTTATTTTATTTCATAGAATCGGTATTTCAAAGTTACTTTTCCGCTTTGTACGTTAATGCGTTATCCGGGGACATAACACCTAATTCAGGCTTGCTGCTTTTTCTTCCTCCCAGGCTTTGCTCGTCGCAGTACGCGCCCTGTCCGACTTTCAAGTGCTATAATAAAATCGTTATCACCTGCCGGGCGGCCTGTTCTTGTCGCCTTTCTGATGGTATTCAAATCATCCTTTTCTTCCTGTCCAAGATAGCTCCGCCAATCATTTACGAGGTCATATAAATTTCTGTCTTTAACAAGAACATCATTTTCAATGCTGCCAACGTGATAGGCCGCACTCGACCACGGATACTCCCAGGCATTTTTCACAATACCAACATCAACAGGATTATTTTCAACATACCGGACAGCTGCGAGCAAATGACGTTCGTCAAGTACACATGAACCAAATCGTCCTTGAAATAAATATCCGCGTACTCCTTCACTGAAATTCTTCATGCGTGTGTATCGTTTATGTGCCTCACCAAATCCCTTGGCAAACGAAGATTCATTGCGAGGCACAGCAACAAAGTGGACATGATTAGTCATCAAGCACCAGGCAAGAATGTCAATCTCGCAGCGCTGCGATTCTTCTTTTATAAACTGCAAATAGGTGTTCCTGTCACTATCGCTGTCGAAGATGTCCATAGAACGTACACCACGCTGTGTAATGTGATGTGGATATCCAACAGCAACTATTCGAGATATTCGTGCCATGAGAAAGGATTAGATCATAATCTTACTTATTTCAAGAGAAATAAGTGTTATGTCCCCGGAATAGCCCGGAATAGCCGAATCCTCCAACCAGATTGTTTTGAATAAAGGTATGCGATCGCCGATTACGACAACAATTGTATCCCTGTTTCTTCACTACCAATTAAAGGAAGTATCTTCTCCAAAACAAAATAGACGAGGAATTTCGGCCCTTTAACCTTATCAAGCTCCGGTGGCAAATGACGTCTCTTCATTTTTGCTATCAAATCTGGATCTGTATCTTCCCGGACTTTTTTTAAAAATAGCCTTATTCCATTGTAATGTGGACCATCCTCGATAAACAGATAAGTGGCATAAGGATTTGATTCAATGTTGTGATGGGTTAAGTGGTCCCGCATAATAAATGCCAACTCTCCGTCTTCCATGATATGGGGCTTTGAGTAGATTGCGGCATCAACTTTACCATTTGCATCTGCCGTTGCGAGAACCCCTTTGCCGGTAACACCTTGTAAGTATTCGTTGAGAGTCATAATTGTTCTTCTCCTCGCTTTTTCGTTTCTCTGATAAGTTTTTCTGTGTCATATCCCTGCTCTTGGAGCATTGCCAGAATGGATTGATAAACCTTTTCATCCATGTCAGGTGAGCGTGATAGAATCCACAAATATTTTCTGTTTGGATGACCAATAACGGCATATTCGTATTTACGACCAATATCCATTATCCAGTAATCTCCTGAAAAGGGCCAGAAGAACGATACT
>CAZKGS010000313.1:0-2741 GCA_964552105.1 uncultured Syntrophaceae bacterium | reverse complement strand
TTTTTAATTTAACGCCCGTCTTTGGTTTGTAATGTTTTACCTTGATCCGGTCTTCTTCATAAACAACTTCATAAGGAGTAGTGGCAATTTGGGTATCAAGGGGACCGAGCAATACCTCGGAAGCCTTTTGGGCAGACTTGTACACCTTCTCGCTATCCTCAGCCAACTTTTGCATGATAAGATCTACGGGAATTTTAGGCTCGCCCATTAAACACCTCCATTTCAGAGTGATTGTTTATTTTAAATCAGCTACCTTTTTTGAAAGTTGCTTCACTTCCTTTTTCAACAGGTAAATTTCCTTATAAAGTTCGTCCATATCCTTATTGGTCACAACAGGGAAAAATTGCAAGATGTCTTCAAGCAGCCGATTTCTGGCCAAAAAGAATTTTTGCCCGGTATTAAGAACATTGTTTAAGCCCTGTATGTATTCGGGTGATTTAAACAGGACCATATAATGTCCCTCCAGTTTTTTTATCCACATACTATAGTATTCTTCAAAGTTCTCAGAAAGTTCACCCCTTGCTGTCAGCTCTTCAAGTTTCTCCGACATGGCCTTCCCAGACTTCTCCATGGGTAGAGACAACAGGTTCATAAATTCAGACACAGCAATCTTGTAAAGATTTAAGCGGTCCATTGTCTGGCCTGTTCGCTCCTGATAAAAGCGGGTTAAGCCTATCTGTGGAATATTCAGGAACTGTCTGAATTCATTTTCATAAACCTCGGTCAATGCCTTGAATAAATCTTTATCAAGGTCCTCAAATTTATAGGCTTCCGTTCTCTTTCCGATCCTCGCTGCCTTTTCCAACCATTCCTTCTGTAAATGTGAATATCCTCCCCACCCTGACTGGAGTGTCTGCGATACGACTTCCGGGAGTATATCCATCCCTTTAAAGAAAGCCTTCACGCTTTCCGGTGCACTTAAGGCCGAAACAAATGATTGCCACATCTCGGGAGTCAATTGCCATGATTTCTGGAATTTGCTTTCAAAGCCTTTTGGCTGGAATGACTCAGAAGCGCTGGACCATGTCTGGTACGTTGACTTCCATAACTCCGTTGCCGACTTCATCCAGAAAGACATTAAAGATTCCGGGTAAAGATCTTCTTTTTTATTTTCACTCATGACCTACAACTCCTTCATAATATCCGTTCGTGTAACCCTGTCTGTTTTATTGTTATATGCATTCTTCACCCCGCCACCCTTAACTGAATGAACATGGAAATTTGTCCTCCGAAAATATACATATAATTTATAGCATATATTCCATTTGCAGAACAGCAAAAGAAGATAAACCCGTCATCTGATCACAGAGAAAAAGCAGGTCCGTTATGGATCCTGACTTTTCTCTTTTCATCACAATATGAGAACCCGATGAGGCAGCCACCTTTCCTGCGGTACTTTCTGTTTGACACATAATCATCCCTCTTCTATACTACATGAAAACTTTTGCACAATACCCGTAACACCATTGCGAGCGCAGCGAAGCAATCTCACGTATTGTAACTGATTGTAATTATTAGATTGCTTCGAGTTGCTGCCCTCGCAATGACACCGATTTGTGACTTTTTACGAAGCCTTTAAATTTATCAGGAGAAAATAACATAAGATCGGATATTTTAATGCGAAAATGGTTCATTCCGTAATGTTTCCCTCGGGAATGGTGTGATCGCGGGGAAGGACAAACGTGCCCATACTGAAAGGTCACAACAATGCGTATATTTCTATCCTGATCACTTTCATAGTGATTTTCTCTTTCATAGGAAGTGCGAAGGCTTCTGACAAAAAGATTCCCTTTTATCCTGGCGAAAAACTGACATATCAGGCAAAGTGGGGAGTTATACCGGCCGGTGAGGCTGTAATCGAAGTCCTTCCCATGGAGAAAGTCGATGGTATCGAGACCTACCACTTTGCAATGGTTACGGAAACCAATGCCACTATTGATCTTTTTTACAAAATTCGGGAACGACAGGACTCATATACAGATATCGACCTGACCCGCACCATCCTGTATAAAAAACTGAGTACGGGAAAACACCCTCGAGATGTCATCGTAAATTTTGACTGGGGAAAGCTCGAAGCCACCTATTCAAGCTTCGGCGAAAAAATGGCGCCCATTCATGTTGTGCCGGACACTTTTGATCCGTTATCTATCTTTTTTATCATTCGTCTCCATGAATTGAAAGAAAATAGCGTGATCGAAATACCTGTCTCCGACGGGAAAAAGTGCATTGTCATAAAAGCCACCGTTTCAAAACGAGAAACGATCAACCTTGCAGGAAAAAGATATGATACTTATTTAGTAATACCCGATATGGAAAGATTGGAAGACGTTTTTAAAAAGGGCGATGACCCTAAACTGAAAATATGGTTTACCGCAGACGAGAAAAAAATCCCCATTAAAATAATAAGCAAGGCAGAAATCGGAAGTTTTATTTTTGAACTTATCTCAGCCGAGAATTAAACTCCGTTAAATCTTCAGCAGCCCTGATTAATCCCGCAAGGAGAACGACAACCAGTAAAATATAACCAATCATTTTTTTCTTCTTCATTGTCGAAACAATTTATTGTTATTTCTTTGTGAAATTTACGAATCTTTTTTATAAACCTTATACCTTAAAAACCTTCTTTTGGGAATCATCTGATAAAGACAAGTATCGTATTTACAGAATTGTGCTGCACCCTGTACGATTGCAGAATGTTCAATTTTGTTCAAGTTCAAGGAAGGTGAAAATTTTAACCATAG
>CAZKGS010000312.1:0-2762 GCA_964552105.1 uncultured Syntrophaceae bacterium | reverse complement strand
TTTGTCGGAGTGACGGATATAGTAAGAACTATAGATACAGGTACTGATTTCCCGGGAGTTATTCTGGGATCTTGTTCCGAAGAATTTTTAGAGTATTACCATAAAGCGGATATTATAATTTCAAAAGGACAGGGGAATTATGAGTCACTTAGTGATGAGTGTGAGAATATATTTTTCCTGCTTCAAGCGAAATGTCCTATTATAGCTGATAAGATAGGCTGTGAAGTAGGCGATCTGGTTTTTAAAGCACAAAAGCGTAACAACTATTTTATGAGTTGGGAGCCATTATAAGAATCATACGCTCTCTTGATAAAACCTGATAGATAAAAAGAACCTTTGTGAGGAGTAAATATATGCCTACGTATGAGTACCTGTGTCAAGATTGTGGATATAAGTTTGAGGAGTTTCAGAAAATAACTGCGGATCCGATTGATACATGTCTTAGGTGCGGTGGAGTAGTAAAGCGATTGATAGGGTTGGGTAACGGTTTTATACTCAGAGGATCGAAATTAGGTTATGAACAAAATGTTGCGGCCACTCGGTGCGGAAGGGAATCTCCATGCTGTGGCAGCGAAATACCCTGTAGCGTAAAACCGTGTGAAAAATAGTGTAAAAAGATGACAAAGAAAACAAAAAAAAGATTTACATTTGGTCCAGTACCATCGAGGCGTTTGGGCAGATCACTGGGGATAGATACAGTTCCTTTTAAAACGTGTACATACGATTGCATTTACTGTCAGCTTGGTAGGACAACGAACAAGACCACAGAATTGAAAGAATATTTTCCGGTAGAGGATATAATTGGTGACATCCGGGAAAAATTAAAGGAAATTCCGCATCCTGATTATATAACCATCTCAGGGCTGGGTGAACCGACACTTTACAGTCGTGTCAGGGATATTATTAGGGGTATTAAAGACGTGACCGATATTCCCGTGGCTGTTTTGACAAACGGATCGCTCTTTTGGATTGGCAATGTTCGCGATTCGGTTCTGGAAGCTGATCTTGTTATTCCGTCATTAGATGCAGGAGATAAAAATACTTTCTTGTCTGTAAATCGGCCCCATCCGGATATTTCTTTCGAGAAAATGGTCGAGGGACTCTGTTTACTCCGCGAACATTTTGAAGGGCCTTTCTGGCTCGAAGTATTTCTGGTTAAAGGCAAAACAGACAGGGAAAGTGAATTTCTGAAAATTAAAACCTGGATTGATCGTATCGCGCCTGATCGAATACAGTTGAATACCGCTGTCAGAACGCCGGCGGAGGATTTTGTTGAAGTAGTTGAAGAAGATAAATTAGAAGAGATTGCGAGAATGTTCGGGCCCAGTTGTGAAGTAATTGCAGATTACACAAAAGTTCACGATATTGTTGAATTCAAAAGGACACGCGACGATGTTCTCCAGATGTTAATCCGGCGTCCCTGTTCAATCGATGATATATCGGCAGGACTGAATTTGCATCCAAACGAAGCTGTAAAATACGTTGAGGAGCTATCGGGCCAAAATCTGATTCAAAAGCAAAAACGGCTAAGTAAAGTTCTTTACAGAGCGAATAAAAATAGTACTCAAAATAGCATATAAAAAAAGAGTTAAATGAAAGGGGATTTAAATAATGGTTAGCGGAAAAGAATCTGGCAAAAAACCTGATGAACACAATGATAAAACAAATGATACGTTCGAGCAATATACACAAAGCGAGAACCTGAAAGACCGTATGGGACAGATCAAGCATAAGATCTTGGTCCTTTCAGGAAAAGGAGGTGTCGGTAAGAGTACCGTGGCAGTTAATTTTGCTGTTGCTCTGGCTTTGGAGGGTAAAAAGGTAGGAATCCTTGACACAGACTTTCATGGCCCCAGCATTCCGACACTGCTCAATCTTGACAAAGCACATTCCATATCAGATGGTACATCAATCCTTCCGATAGATTTTATCAAAGGAATAAAGGTGATGTCCATGGGATTTCTCCTGCCGAATCAAGACGATGCAGTTATCTGGAGAGGTCCTATGAAAATGAATGCGATAAAACAGCTTCTTACTGAGGTCAACTGGGGAGAACTCGATTATCTAATTATTGATTTTCCGCCGGGAACAGGTGATGAGCCTCTCTCCGTAGCACAGCTCATTCCCAACAGCGATGGCGCAATTATTGTCACAACTCCTCAGGAGCTGTCTCTCAATGATGTCAGAAAATGCATCAATTTCTGTAAACAGGTTAATGTTCCCGTATTAGGCGTTATTGAAAACATGAGCGGTCTTACCTGTCCTCACTGTGGAACAGTAATCGATATATTCAAAAAAGGTGGCGGTGAGACAATGGCAAAACAGATGAAAGTGCCCTTTCTGGGGAGCATACCCGTTGAACCGATGATTGTGGAAGCTTCGGATAGCGGGAAGCCTTTTGTGTATCACTATTCAAAGACGGAAGCAGCAAAGGCATTCACAAGGGCTATCACACCAATCCTGAACATAGAAGAAAAAGAAGTGCCAGAACCAGAGGTTACCCTTCCCGAAAAGAAAGCACAAACTTCATTTAGAATTGCGGTGCCGATCGTTCAGGACCGCCTCAGCCCTCATTTTGGCCATTGTGAAGAATTTATCTTTTTCGACGTAGATACGGAAAATAAAAAAATCCTCCGAAAGGAGAGCATACCCGCCCCACCCCATGAACCGGGGTTACTTCCGGTATGGCTCCATGAGAAGGGTACGGACTTCATTCTCGCAGGCGGTATGGGTCAGCGAGCGCAGGGACTCTTTGAAGAAAA
>CAZKGS010000311.1:0-2778 GCA_964552105.1 uncultured Syntrophaceae bacterium | reverse complement strand
TCAGAAGTATCATATGCCTTACAGCCGGGTTGTTCACATTCGGGACAGGGAAATTCAGAACCTTTTTGAAAATCTATCCAAATATCAAGACGTTTTTCATCTGAATTAAAATCTATACAATCAATTATCCACGGATCCTGAATGTTCAAAGCGAGCTGGAATAAATCTCTTTCAATCAAGAGTTTTCACAGATGAATATTGATCTATAAGGATAGTGAAAGTGATTATTACTACCCACACAATTTAGAGAAGAGCCTCTTTTATATATTCCAGCGCTTTTTCCCAGCGATTATGAGTAACTGTAGAGAAACAGGATTTGGGGGACGCTTGCTCAAAAAAGGTATGAATGAGATATATATGCTCTTCTATTGCATTTTTAAGTGCAATTGTATTATCTGTTATGCTATAATTTATATCAAGTTATATATTTTTTAATATAAAGATTTACCTATTTATCTTTAATGCTATCGGTTTCGAACATGACATTTTAGAGTTATTATATCATATTCAAAGCCGTATTCGATGCCATAGACCGAAGATAAATGAGTGCCCTAACAGCAGGTTTGCATGTTGGGTCACAGACAAGTGCCTGTTCATAGGAACTGATGGCTCCTGATATATCTCCTGTTACTGCAAGTAAATATCCACGGTTATTCCAGAGGAGAGAATTTTTCGGGATATACCTGGTTGCTGTTTCGTAGGATTCGAGTGCGTCACTGTACCGCATCAGATCTACCTCAGTATCAGCACGGTTTTTCCATGCAGTTCCATATGCAGGATCCAGTGTTACAGCACGGGTACAGGCATCGAGGGCATCTCCTGGTTTTCCAAGATTTTTCAGAGCAAAACAGATGCCATTGTAGGCCCCGGCATAGGATTCATCGATTTTGATAGCTTCTTTATACACATAAACGGCTTTTTCATACTGATTTGTTGTACAATAGAGATCCCCAAGATTGTTCCACGCTTCTTTACAACTTGAATTTGCCAAAATTGCGTTTTTGAACGCTAAAAAAGCTTTTTCATAATCTCCGGTATGTTTGTATGAGATACCAAGATTGTTGAGGATGAGGTCATTATCCGGATCAGTCTTTAGTAATGATAAATATATTCCGATGGCTGCCGTTTCATTCTCTTCATCCAATTCTTTCATTATATCTGCTTCTGTTTTGATTTTTGGTTGAATCTCTGATCCAGAACCAGGGTTATCTACCTCAATAGCATCAATCCCGGTTTCCTCTTTGATTTTGTTGGGAAATTGAGAAGAGACTGAGATACAGGATATCATACATACGAGTAATACGATTAGGATAACAGGGCGTAAGGCCCACATGATTGTATATACATTCATCTTCATTCCTGATGTGCCAGAGAGGTCTGAACAGTCTCACTCTTATGAAAGAGAGATCCTGGATATCCCAAGGGAATACCCCCCCTTTTTTCTTATATCAAGATGGGGTTGGATTTTCCATTGATACATTTTTTCTATGCATCTGGTATTATCCGATACCCATGTTTTTTCATTCAGGATTATCAGTACTAAGTACTGTGGCTTGTGATGTGTACCTGGCTCGTCTTCGGATGACCAATTATGAAGAAAATACCCAGACAAAGATTAAAAAGCTCTTTGAAGCAGCTGGGTTTGAGCGTTGCATAACTTCTGGTGACCTGACAGCAGTCAAACTCCATATGGGCGAACGAGGAAATGACGGCTATATCAGACCCCCCTTTGTCAGGCAGGTCGTCGAAAAAATTCGTTCCCTTGGTGGTCTTCCTTTTCTGACCGACACCAATACAATGTATATCTACAAACGGAATAATGCAGTCGATCATATTGAGACCGGATTATTAAACGGTTTCTCTTATGCAACTGTACAGGCGCCTATCATCATCGCAGACGGCTTAAAAGGGGATAATAGTGTTTCTGTCAGCATTCACAAGAATCATTTTGACTCGGTAACCATTGCCGGAGATATCGTTGCCGCCCCCTGTATGATAGTTCTTTCCCATGTAAAAGGACATATTCTTGCCGGTTTTGGTGGTGCTATTAAGAATCTTGCCATGGGTTGTGCAACTCCTCTGGGTAAAAAAGATCAGCACCAGGGGATGAAGGCACGTGTTGATACACAAAAATGTATTGGATGTAAAACCTGTGTCACTGCTTGTCCATTTAACTGTATCAGCATGGATGAAGAAGGAAAAGCGCAGGTGGACAAAGATGCCTGTTATGGATGCGCCGCATGTCTTGGGATCTGCAGCAATGAAGCACTAGGATTTAATTGGAAAGACGATCAGCCGGTTTTTATTGAGCGAATGGTTGAGTATGCGTATGGAGCTGTTGCAGGCAAAGAAAATAAAATTGGATATATAAACTTTTTAATGAATATTACACCCCATTGCGACTGTGAAGCCTTCAGTGACTCACCAATTGTTTCTGATATTGGTATCCTCGCATCCACCGATCCCGTGGCGATTGATCAGGCCAGTATTGATCTTATCAATAACGAGACAGGAAATACAGGAACACTACTACACTCCCATCACGCACCAGGGGAGGATAAGTTTACCGGTGTCTGGGAGAATATTGATGGCAGGCATCAGCTCATCTATGGAGAAAAAATAGGACTTGGAACTCGTGATTATCGACTGATTGAGATATAATAGCCGGAATTTCCTGTCAGATGTCTCTGCTGTGAGGTTTCTCATTCTTTGCCAATGTTATCCTGCGCTTTTTAGGCGCGCAATGCGTGATTTATACATAAACGCACATTTTTTTAT
>CAZKGS010000310.1:0-2783 GCA_964552105.1 uncultured Syntrophaceae bacterium | reverse complement strand
TTTAAATGCTTTACGTTGATACAAGCATAATCGTAAAGCTCTATGTCAAAGAAGACTATTCACTGGATGTGTCAAACAGGATCATAGAAAATAATGAAGCTATTCCTCTGACAGGTTTTCATGACCTGGAATTTACCAATGCAATCAACCTGAAACGTTTCAGGAGAGAAATCACAGAGGACGAGGCCGGTTATATAATGTCAAAATTTTATGAACATGAAAGCAAAGGTATTTACTATCGCCCGCAATTAAGCTGGGCAGAAATATTCAGATATGCCATCGATCTGTCAAAAAATCATACAAAAAATACAGGATCACGATCCCTGGATATTTTGCTTGTTGCTTCGGCTTTATCAATGAAAGCAGGCAGGTTTTTAACTCTCGATACACGCCAATCAAAACTGGCTTCGCTTGCCGGGTTAAAAATAGTAAAAGTGGACGAAAAATAATAACGTGATATTTTCGTGTCAATATGAAATGTGGAAAAACCCACACTTGTCTTAGCTTTTTTTCTAATTTCTTGCCTTTTTCCTCCTCATGTTATAAATACTCGCGAAACAAAAGACAGATATATATTCCGATAAAGATCAGCTGAAAAATGAAAGGACTTTAGAGATGGTCTTTGTAGTAAAAGGCAAAGAAACATGCATAGTATGTGGAAAAGGAAATGCGCTGGTTTATTGCAACGGGTGTGGCATACCCCTTTGTGAAGATTGCCGAATTTTTGATATGATGCCACATGGTTGCAGTAGTGTGGACGTAATGTTCTATTGCAGTAAATGCCACGATGATATTGATATTAATCCTTATGGTGGAATAAGGCCAGAGTAATCAAAATGAAATACGAAGGTGTAATTATCAGGCCTCCCAGTGAGGCCAACAGTTTGCTATTGCAGGTAACCGCTGGATGTTCCCATAATAAGTGTAACTTTTGCGGTACTTATAAGGGAAAAAAGTTCAGGATTAAAGAGTTCAGTGAAATCGAAGAGGATATATTAGAGGCGGGTAGCTACGGTTATATTGAACGAGTCTTTCTCTGCGATGGAGATGCCCTGATTATCCCCCAGAGAAAGCTGGTACCTGTTCTTGAGTCGCTGAGAGAAAACATAAGAGGTCTCAAAAGAATCGGGACTTATGCTAATGCAAAAAGTATTCTCCGAAAAACCCCTGATGAATTGAGACAACTGAAAGAATTGGGCATTAAGATCGTTTATCTCGGTGTAGAAACGGGGAATGAAGATCTCTTAAAGACGATAAACAAAGGGGTCAATTACGATCAGATGGCAGAAGCAGGAAAAAGGATTAAAGACGCTGGTATAACGCTGTCCGTTACCGTGCTTCTCGGGATCGGCGGTAGAGATAAAAGCATGGATCATGCCCTTGATACGGCAAAAATACTGACCGAAATAGATCCTGATTATGTCGGAGCACTTACCGTAATGATTATTCCCGGCACTGCATTACATGAAGAATATATGTCAGGTAAGTTTGAACTTCCCGACACGTTTGGTTTTCTTGAAGAACTTGGCATTATCGTTTCCAACTCCGATTTTACGAACTGTTTCTTTACATCCAACCATGCCTCAAATTACCTGCCTATAAGGGCCCGGATGCCCGAGGAGAAGGATGAAACTGTAAAACTCATCCATAGTGTGATTCAATCAGGCAATCACAAGATACTCAGACCTGAGTTCATGCGTGGATTGTGAATAAAGTTTCGAGTTTCAAGTTTAAAGTTGGTAACTGAAACCTGGAGTTCATAATAAGGGGGTTTATTATCTCTATGAAACATAAACCGTGGGTTGATAATCTCTTGTCAAAAATCGGTAAAGAAAAGGATGGATTTGATCTTGAAGAGGAGATTAAATCAATTATCGATACCGGGAAGGAAAAAAAACTGATTGATCAGCAATCAGGTGAAATGATTCAGAGTGTTCTTGAGCTCAGGGAGAAAATAGTTCGAGAAGTAGTAGTCCCACGGACGGAGATTGTTGCTGTAAGCAGCACTTCTACGATAGAAGATGTCCTCGAATTAATTTTAAAACATGGTCATACGAGAATGCCTGTATACGACGGAAGTGTGGATAACATTACAGGGATATTAAATGTAAAAGATCTTCTGAAATTCTGGGCACGGCCTTCCGATGCGTGCGACATATCATCGATTCTCAGGAAAGCGTATTACATTCCGGAAACAAAAAATATACATCTTCTGCTTCATGAATTAAAGGATAAAAAGTCCCATATGGCTATCGTCATTGATGAATATGGAGGTACTGCCGGTCTTGTGACACTGGAAGACCTTATAGAGGAAATAGTAGGTGAAATCCATGATGAACATGATGTGGAAGATGATGCTTTTACAGTTCTTCCCGATGGAGATGTGCTCGTAGACGGCAGGGTGGAAATTGAAGAATTTGAAGAATATTTCGGTGTAAAGATACCGGAAGGAAAATTTGAGACCCTCGGAGGGTTTATTTTTCATATTATCAGGAAAATTCCCGTGCCGGGAGAAGTCATTCAGGATGACAACTTCGAGATGATCATTGAATCAGCCGATGAGAGAAGTATAAAAAAAGTGAGAATAAAAAGGGTAGGTAGCGGTTCTAAAGCTTTATAAAAATGTGTACAGGTAAAGGAAAAGGTAAACCGGGGTAATGGGCAAGAAAACATTAATCTTATCTTTAGCTTCCGGAATTCTCCTTTTTCTTTCCTTTCCAAAGTTTGATCTCAGCTTTCTTGTCTGGTTCTCTCTTGTGCCCCTTCTAAGTGCACAAGAGAGA
>CAZKGS010000309.1:0-2792 GCA_964552105.1 uncultured Syntrophaceae bacterium | reverse complement strand
ATTTTCGCCTTCCTTGAACTTGAACAAAATTGAACATTCTGCAAAGGTCTCAATATAGAGAATTGGACTAATAATACTCAGATTGCCACGTTGGCCGAGGGCCGACTCGAAATGACAATCTGTGGCATTATGCAAACCTTTGACACAGAGCTCTAAGTCCTGAGTAAAATCGAAGGATTATTTAAGGGGAACGGTTAGTTCCCCTTTATTTTTTGGCCCTTACTGACCAATATCATTTTCTTAAGATTTATAAGTTTAATCTGAAAGGTTCCGTATTTTGTATGACCATAAGCCTTGTGGTCTTTTTTCAGGATCAATTCAGTTTTGCTTTTGTCTTTCAGTTGTATACGGCCTTTAAGCTCACCATTTTTGATGACAAACAGGATATTCTTTATTTTCTCAAATGGAATCGCATGGGTTCCCTTCCCCCTTTTTCCTTCTAAGAAGGTTTTACCCTGTATGCTTACCTCTTTACATTCCGTAATAACATCCATCTGATCGATATAAATTGCAGTAAACTTATGCTCGGGTATTGGAATTTTATCGGCAGGATCTTCTCCGAAGATAGAGTTTCCCATTCCAACCAGAAGAGGTATAAGTAATAGAATAAAAAAAGATTTATATGATCTTTTCATTATCTTCCCTTTCTATGATTAACAATCGATTTCCTGAAAGTCTATTTCTTCCTGTAATGCATCAAGTATCTCATTGATATCAGATGCGAAATCAGAAGGTATCGTCAGTTCGATAATTGACTCATTTTTGTCAATAGTTGTAATTGTTCCAAAACCTTCATATCCTTCAAAAAGATATTTCATGTAGGATATGTCTTTGCGGTTTAACTTCAGGACTTTCTTGACAATTCTATCTGACATTGTTTCTTCACTTAACACTCAGCTTTTTAAATATCAAGAAATAATTCTCTTCTTGACATGAGGTTGTTCCCTGATAATATGCGCTAAGTAACTATTATCTGTTAAATCTGATAGTCTAAGGTAGATAGAAAATGCTTCCTACAACGCGATGGAAATTCCCTGATATAGACAGCAAAAAACAACACATACTGGAAAAAGAACTTGGCGTCAAACCTGTCATATCCCGGATATTGATCAATCGTCATATTGAAGATCCCGATGACGCGAAAAGGTTTCTTCATCCTTCCCTTGAAGACCTCCATAATCCTTTTCTAATGAAGGATGTGGACAGGGGTGTGGATAGAGTAATAAAAGCAATTTCAACCGGGGAACGAATAGTTATTTATGGTGACTATGATGCGGATGGTATTACCTCTGTAGTTGTTCTCGTAAAATTTCTAAAAAGTATCCACGAAAATATAACATATTATATCCCTGACAGGATTAAAGAGGGATACGGACTGAACAGGGACGCTATAGACAGGATAAAAAAAGACAAAGTAACTCTCATTATAACAGTGGATTGCGGAATTACAGATTATGAAGAGGTCTCTTACGCGAACTCAATTGGCATTGATACTATCATTCTGGATCATCACGAGGTTCCTGAAATACTGCCGAAGGCGGTAGCTGCTATCAACCCGCATCGCACCGATTGTTCATTTCCCTTTAAACACCTCGCAGGGGTTGGCATTGCCTTTAACTTTCTAATAGCTCTCAGAGGAAAACTGCGCCAGTCAGGATTTTGGAATGACAAAACATATCCGAATTTAAAGGAGTATCTGGACCTCGTCGCTCTTGGAACGATCGGAGATATTTCCCCACTGATTGATGAAAACAGGATATTTGCCAGGATCGGTCTTGATATTATAAATGAGGGAAAGAGAGTAGGAATTAGAGCATTAAGAGAGAAAAGTGGTTTAAGTCTCAGTAATATGGATTCGACAGACGCATCATTCAAGATTATTCCAAGGATCAATGCAGCGGGACGGGTGGGATCGCCGGAAGATGCCGTTAAACTGTTGCTCACGGAAGATATAAATGAGGCCCGGGGGATTGCCGCAATGCTGGACGGATATAACCGGGAACGTCAGGAAATAGAAAGATCAATCTTTAATGAAATACTTCAGCTAATTGAGGATAAATCCAGTTCTGACAAGATAAATTCTATTGTCCTTGCCTCGCCGGAATGGCATCCCGGGGTAATCGGTATCGTTGCTTCAAAGCTTGTGGACAGGTACTACCGCCCCACTATATTAATCAGTTTAAAAGACGGAGTTGGAAAGGGATCAGGAAGGAGTATTGCCGAATTTAATCTATACGATGGATTAAAGAATAAATGTGATTCTTTATTAATATCCTATGGGGGTCACAGATATGCAGCAGGAATTTCGATAGAGGAAAAAAACATTGAAAAGCTTTCTCATGCTCTTGACGAAGCTATTCTGGAAGATCTCGACGTTTCGGAACTTGCACCCAGTACCTGTATCGATGCAGAATGCAACCTGCGTGAAATTGATCGTGATCTCATTTCCCAGATTGAAATGTTGGCCCCTTTTGGCAACATGAATCCGGAACCAGTACTTTGTGTAAAGAATATCCAGGTAAAATCCCTCACTACTGTGGGGAATAATCATCTCAGGATGCGATTAAATAAGAACAACATTAATCATGATTCCATATGGTTCAGTAAGGGACATTTTTCCGATCTTTTGACAGAATCAAGGGTTAATATAGCCTTTACCCCGCATATTAATAACTGGAACGGAATGAGTAACATTCAGCTGAAGATGAAAGACGTCTCTATAGCAGAGCGTCAGATAGAGACCTTTGCATAACGTTCCCTTTTGCCCAATTTCTGCGTCAGTCTCAAATTTT
>CAZKGS010000308.1:0-2809 GCA_964552105.1 uncultured Syntrophaceae bacterium | reverse complement strand
ATATCTGTTCTTCCACTTCTGACATGTGATCATAGAAGAGGTCCATTGCTTCGTAAAGCTGTTCGAGTTTCAGTGACCGGCAGGATGGGATATATACCCTTGACAGCCATCGTTCCCATAACCCCAGTTTCGAATCGGGGTTGGTAAGTCTGTTGGCGACCATGGCAAATACTGCTCTTTCACATGGAACCGTAAGCTTTTTTGACTTGCAGATATCGCGGAAGATCTGTCCGATGCCCAGCCGTTCCCACAGGGCTTCAATGACCAGGGGTGTTCCCAGTGTTTGTGTCCCTATGAGTTTGAGGTCTTTCGGGAAGCCAGGCAGATCTGTTGTACTGCTGCTATCTCCGGCAATGGGATCGGTTACGTTTAGTCCGCAGACCCTGGCGATAGACCGGCACAGGCGTACGAGGTGATTTCTGTCCAGTTCGTCTGTTCTTCCGAAGCTGTGTATTATATTGGCAACCGGCTTTCCTGTTTCCGGGTGCCTTTTATTGTGAGCAAGCTGGTAATACTCGACAACGGATCCGTCTTTATTTTTTCGTTTGGTCGTTCTTAAATACATGCTTACTCACATATCATGTACTAAACACTATGTCAAGAATAATAAGCATGTTCGTGTGCCTACGTGTTTTGAAGGCAGGGATCAGGTAAAACTTCATAAGTCCTTGATTTTGTGTGATGCGATCTGGTATTTTGGACAAAATTGGGACGATATGAGCCTACAGATCCCAAACACAAGACAAAGACACAAAGGATATAGCGTGATCAAATCCTAATAATCTTGGTGACTTCGTGTCTTTGTGGCCAAATGATAATTTTTGATCTTGGAAAAATGAAAAACTCTGAAAAAATAATATGCCAGAATAAAATGGCAAGGCGAAATTACTTCATTGAAGACACATATGAAGCAGGCATTGCCCTTGTTGGCACGGAAGTAAAGGCCCTGCGCCAGGGCAAGGGTAATCTAAAGGACAGCTACGCCCGGGTAAAAGATGGGGAGATTTATTTATACGACATGCACATCAGTCCCTATTCGCACGGCAACAGGGAAAACCACGACCCGCTCAGGACACGAAAACTGCTCCTCCATAAAAGGGAAGTTAAAAAGCTCTACGGCAAGACAAGGGAAAGGGGCCTGGCCCTGATTCCCTTAAAAGCATACTTTAAGAACGGCAAAGTGAAGATAGAGATAGGCACCGGCAAAGGCAAAAAACTATATGATAAGCGCCAAACTCTCAAAATTAAAACAGACAGGCGAGAGATGGAAAAGGAATTCAGGAGAAAGAACCGGTAGCGAACGCATAGGCCACAAATTCCCCTTCATGACTGAGACTGATGTCAACCCCCGCGTGGCAATCATTTACATAAACGATCGGAACCCCAAGACCGCGTGCCCCTCTCGGACGGTGAATTTCAATCTCGTCAGGTTTCCGATTCAAATATAATGACAGGTGCCTTTTTGCAGCCTCACGTACAGCAGATGATTCAAAATACGGAGGGGCGTTCAAGCTCTTACTTATACGCTTTACTCCCCAAATAACTGAATCCACACCCTCAGGTGATCCTGACACTCCAATACAATGGATAGAATCATGTGTCTGGAAGGCTTTGATAAGGATTAAACCACGTGGCGTCCTCACAGCTCCTGAAATGATGTAACAACCGGAACAATTTCTGCTCAATTGTATTACATCCTCATCAAAACTTACGTTATATGCACGGGGAACGGAAGGAACAGCAGGATAAGATTTACTGACAACCTTGTAAGCTGATTCTTTTCCGGCCCACAATGCCCAGAGCATAACATCGGGGTTAGCCGAACTAAATATCTGCTTCTGCTCACCTTGAGTGAAAACCCGGTTTATGAAGCGTATATCCTGACTCTTTCTCCTGGTGCTCGGATTGGTCAAATCCACTATGTCGTTGCCGACATGTTGCAAAGTAGTTTTCCTCCATTGAAGACAAGCGCTTTATTATCTGCCCGGCATAATCCCGCTGTGCCCGGAGCCCCTTGTGTTTCGTTTCGGGTTTAAATGTGTCTATGCTTATGGTAAAGTGCTCGCCAATCTTAGGAATGTTGCTGTAGGCATCCTGATGATCGCCACGCATATACACACACATCACATGACAATCATCATGGTTTTTAATAAACTGGCCCACTCCATATGAAAAAGATTCGGTATTTACCCGACCGGTACGTGAACGCCCCCCCTCGGTAAATATCATCAAGCTCTGCTTTCTGTTCAGGAGATAATCACACTTATTCAGAACAGATTTCATTTGATCCCGATCGCCACCACGGCTTACAGGGATACATTTTGCCAGATAACATATAATAACCAAGAATAAGTTGCGCTGAAAATTAGCACTCTCGGGAAGATTCCATGCAAGCAATCTATATTGAAGCATGTAACGATATAACGGCAGCATTGCCACCGCCAGAATCGCCGAATCTATCATGGTCAGATGATTGGGGCAGATAAGCCACGGTCCCCTGTGTTTTTTGAAATGAAGAAGACATTCCCTCCTTATTTTCTTCAAATCCCTTACCCTGTATCCCATCAATATGGAAGCAAGATAAGAAAGGGGGCCAACTATAAAAACGGCCAACCGTCCCAGGAAATACTGAAAATACAATGACCATTTTGCGAAATTTTTCATTGTCTGTCCTACGCTAATTTAGCCTCAATAACCCCTACAGCATCACCGATAGTCCTAATTTTATCCGCTTCATCATCATCGATCTCGATGCCGAAGACATCTTCACATTTAATGATGACATCCACCAGGCGTGCAGAGTTGACCT
>CAZKGS010000307.1:0-2828 GCA_964552105.1 uncultured Syntrophaceae bacterium | reverse complement strand
TTTTCAGTGCCTGGATGTGGGCCCCTGCCAGGTCCAGTACATGTATATAGTCCCGAATACAGGTGCCGTCTTTTGTCGGGTAATCGTTGCCAAATATTTGCAGTCTTTCCCTCTGCCCGAGTAGGACCTGGATAGCTACCGGAATAAGAAGACTGACATTCCGCTTTGCATCACCCAGTATATCGCTTGCCCCGGCCGCATTGAAGTAACGCAGGGCGTTGAACTTGAGGCCGTGGGCTCTGTGGTACCAGTCCAGTATCTTTTCGAACATCCGCTTGGATTCCCCATAAGGATTAACCGGCATCTTGGGATGATTTTCGTCAACCGGATTATATTGCGGTTCGCCATAGATAGCGGCGGTAGAGGAGAAAATCATGCGGTTACAGCTGAACTCACGCATGACATCCAGAAGAATAATCCCATTTGCCACATTGTTATTGAAAAACTGACCCGGATCAATCATGGATGATTCTACCCTGGTATCGGCCGCAAAATGGATAACCCCATCAATAGCATGCCTGCTGAAAATCGCTTCCAGCAGGGCTCGATCACCAAAATTACCTTCGTAGAAGGTTGATTCTGTGGGTACTGCTTCCCGGTGTCCTTCCTGGAGATTGTCCACGACGATCACTTCGTGTCCCTGCCGTAGAAGTTCTTCAACACAAATGGAACCGATGTAACCGGCCCCTCCTGTAATGAGTAAAACCATGATAATTATCCTTATAAAGTTCTGCTTGTCATCTTCCCTTGGTTATCCCGCAAAGATAGCCCTTATATCAGATTCACACAGGAAATTCATTATTTTAATTGGCTTGCAACTGTGCTATGTATCTGCGGTAACATACATTTTTAATCTAAAGGATTCTTTCTAACAATGGGTGAAAAGATACCTCTTTCAGTGGCAATCATCACAAAGAATGAAGCAGAGAACATGCCCGATTGCCTCGGGAGCATCAAATTTGCTGATCAAATCGTCGTGGTGGATTCCGGTAGTACAGATGATACGGTAAAGATTGCATCCGACTTCGGATGCGATGTGTTTATCGAGGAGTGGCGGGGTTTTGGTTCACAGAAGCAGTTTGCCATCGATAAATGTAAACACCGATGGGTACTTGTTCTTGATGCCGACGAGCGCATTCCTTTTGAAACCGCCATGGCTATCGGAGATATCGTGTCGAAGGGATCAGATGATGTGGCCGGTTACAGTTTTCCCCGAAAGAACTGGTTCCAGGGCCGCTGGATTAAACACCTCTGGGGAGGAGACCGGATAGTCAGGCTTTTTCAGAAAGACCTCGGTCGAATGACTTCGGCAACGGTTCATGAATCGGTGGAAGTCAATGGCCATGTGGAAGCGCTGGATGTTCCTATAGAACATTTTACGGAAAGCAATCTGAGCAGGATTCTGATCAAAATCGATCATTATTCAACACTGGGCGCTCAGGAGGCATTTGATGAAGGCAGGAAGGCAACAATCTGGTCAGCCATATTTCGAGCAGATTTGACGTTTTTTCAGAATTACTTTTTGAAGCTTGGCATCCTTGATGGACCCCAGGGACTTATCCTTTCTGTTGCGGATTCGATAAACAAGTTTTTTAAATACGCCAAGTTGAGCGATCTGCACAAACAGACTAAGTCATCAGGCCGGGGCCGTTAGGGAAGCGCTGCCGCATGGATATCACCATCATCATAATCAACTGGAATACAAGGGATCTTCTGCGTGACTGCCTGGAATCCATTTATAAGACAGTCCGAAATATAACGTTTGAGATCATTGTGGTGGACAATGCCTCGCGTGACGACAGTGTTGCCATGCTGAGGGAGGAGTTTCCCGATGTCAGGATAATAACAAATAGTGAAAACCGGGGTTTTGCAGCGGCCAACAATCAGGCGTTTGCTGTCATGAAGGGACGCTATGCACTCTTACTCAATACCGATACTGTCCTGACCGAAAATGCCGTTCATGAACTGTTTGCCTTTATGGAAAATCACGATGAAACGGCCATGGCAGGCGGACAACTCTTAAACCGGGATGGAAGCAAACAGAATTCAATAGCAAATTTTCCCACTATTTTGAGCCTTCTTGCCAATACATCGCTTCTTGAGTATCTGTTTCCACGAAGATTTCCGAGCAAGCGATATAATCACAAAGAGCCTCTTGAAGTTGAGTCGGTTATCGGCGCCTGTCTTCTTGTACGCAAAAAGGCTATTGACGAAGTGGGGATGTTTGATGAACGGTATTTTTTCTTCTTTGAAGAAACAGACTGGGCCTGCCAGATGCGTGCGGCCGGCTGGAAGATCTGCCATATACCCTCAGCCTTGATTTATCATCTGCAGGGTCAAAGCGTTGGGAAAAATGTTCGTTCCCGGATAGAGTTTTATCGTTCCAGATACAAATTTTTTAATAAATGGAAGGGGCGTTCTTATAATGTTTCCGTTTCTCTTGTTGTTTTTGTTCGACTGACCGTAAACTGGCTTCTGACATCTGTGGGAAGCATCCTGACGGCCGGCATGAACAAGGAGATCAGGGACAAATGGGTTGTGTATTCCCGGCTTATTCTGTGGCACCTGAAGGGATGTCCTTAGCAGCCTTCGATTTAATCTCTTTTCTCCTCATTCCAACGCTCCTGCGTGGGAATGCATAATCGGCGTCAATTAGTTATACAATACGCTTTTAATTGAAAGCTCCGGGGATTTTGAGATCATATACAGTGGATAATTAAAGATTCTTTTTTGCTTATCACATCCAAATTTATTTCCTGTAAACTTTACAGAATAAACCGGACTGTATTTATCTATAAATGCCTGCAGGCTTTTGGCTTTGGTATTAA
>CAZKGS010000306.1:0-2838 GCA_964552105.1 uncultured Syntrophaceae bacterium | reverse complement strand
GGGTGCAATACAAAAAAGTTACACTGATTAAGCTGCCAACAGCAAGTCCCCAATTGTGTTGTTATCAAACATATTTTTCACTATTCGCAATCCTTTTCGACAAGCATTTCTCAGTTTACCCGTCAGGACTAATGAACGCAGAAAGATTATGTTTTCGGCATTTTCCCGCTTCCAAAACAATCCTGAACCCTTGATACGTAGATTGATAACCCTACGAATGGCACTTTCTACAGTACCACTACCAGTAGGCAGGCCGTTATCTCGGAATGAGTTATATTGAAATTTGGAGTGATCCCCGAAATAATTATTTACTTTTTTCAAAGCAGCCTTTAAAGCTTTTCTTTTCCCGGTTAGACTTTCTCTGATTATATCGGCGATCCCGTTAATATTACCATTCCAAAGCAGTTCCCGAATCTGTGTGGATAGCTTTTTGCTTTCTTTGTTTGACAAATTCAGGGCATCAGAGACGATTTTTTTCACAATATTGATATTCTGTTTTGCGTGAGTGTAATCCAAAATCCGTTTCGCGTTACTCAAACCCAGTTCACTAATGAGATTGTCAATTCTTGGCCAAATGCCATTTCCGCCATCAGCGCTAAAAACAATTTCTGATGCCTCATCAAGGTTTATCCATAAAAGGTAGTCCTTGAGCAGTTCAAAAAAGTCATCCAAACTGCCGCATGATCCATCAATAATTGGGCTTACGGATTTTAATTTTTTGCCATTATCACCAAATTGACTGATTGTAAGCAATCTTGGCTCAAACCAATCAGTGTGATAGCCCTGTCTTTTTTGGCCTTTCTTCCTGTTGCCTCGTTTTGAACGTCGTTCACGGATACGTCCACCATCAACACAAATTAAAATTTTCATGCCTGGTTTCTGCCATACAGCATCAGCATTACATTCGATTCTGACATTTTTGGCCAACCCTGCAAATCGCAAGGTGATATTTTGCAGCAGGTGTTGATTCATAGCTATTCCAAGACCATTCAAGGCATTGGCTGCGACTTCGAAAGAGGGGCAAAGAACAGCCATAGATACACAAATCTCAATCAGTGCCGGGCTTATCCGTTTTATGATCCCAATGGACTCCAGGCCAAGATGATGTAACGCTCCTTTATGTCGTTTCGGTGATCTACCGCATTTTTTCTTTGGCTTCGCCCGAAGGAAAACAGGTGACAGCACTTTCCATTGTCGTCCGGATTTCAGTCGAATTTTTATTTCACGATATTCGAGGAAACGACATGCACATTGACTACCCCATTGTTTTAATATTTTCATGAATACAATGTTGGATAAAAGCGAGTTGAGCGTGACTATAATTTCACGCTCCGCCATTTCCTGATATTTTTCATACACATTTTGCTCATACCCTGCAAAATCTTCTGTACCCAAAACTGAAGTTATTAGACTATCTACGGTCACGACCCGGTCCTCTTGAAGTTGTGACCTGTCCTGAACTATTCTCGTTTACGCAAGTAGCCGTTTACGGAAATCACGTCGTAAGGGGTAAACTAAGATGTCTTTTATCGGAACCTTGAGTTTACTGTTACGATCCTGACGGCTTCGCCCTTTTGTCCTTCCAATGTTTAGCCAATTAGAGGCCTTGTAGCAAGTTCCTATGTAACGCGTTGTATCTACGAATGTCTCTACCATGGCTATCTCAGTTCCATAGCGTTGTTTCCAGTCTCGAGGCAACCTGCGCAAACAAGCACCAAGAGCATGGCTGGCAAGATGAGGGACCTTAACCCAGTCCAAAATCAAAAAGCGTGTGTTATTGCAAATCAAACCAAGATTTCGCTCGCGAACATCCGCCACCCAGCCTATCCACAGGTCTCGGACCTCAATTTTCCAGGCAGCGGCTCCAAAAAGCAAACAACCTAAAAATCGTCCGTTTCGCCCAAGGATCAGATATTTCATATTCTGGCCAACGGGTCTTCCATAGCTGAGATAGTGATATTTCTTAACAAGGTAGTTGAAGGCTTTCTCGTATTCAGCGCAATCCCTGGCATTGACAATTTTCACAGGTTTGATATCCGACAATAAGCAGGATATTGGACATTGGTCAACCTTTACGGGTTCAATTGTTGGAAGGTGCCCGGGACCGGGCCGCTGACGAGTGGGAAGTTTTATAAGGGCGCGAAACTCAAGTTTACGGAGAAGTTCGCGGCAGGCCATGTCTTTAATCTGACCGTCGGGACGTTTCCAATCCCAATGCATACACAGCTCACGGGACAATCGTGATCGATTCCATAACGGATGATTGTGAAGAAGCATCCGAACTTCATTTACTTCTGCTTCCGTCACAAATCGTCCCTGTATTTTTAACGGCCAGCCCATGGCCTTGCATATTATACATCTTGCTGATATGAGTCCAGTAGTTTATCAGATTTGATGCACTTTTTTTATGTTGTCACTTTTTTGTATTGCACCCTCTCGAAGCGAACACAGAGTTAACCCGCCGGAACCCGGTCAGGCAGTGGTACAAAAAAAGGGCAGAGTAAAGGGCAGTCTCCAGACTCCGCAGGAATCGGCCTATCTATTTCCGCCCCCTTAGTTTTGCTGTGCCTCAATAGCCAAGGTGGGATTCTGGTACATTTTTAACTATTTAACTTGAAGGCTTGTTGACTTAACTTAAGAGGTAGTCTCAAAACATTTTGTCATGCCCGAATGCTCTTGTCGGGCATCCATTATTTTGAGCAGTTACAACATGGATTCCCGCCCAGAAAAGTCGCGGGAATGACATATTGGGTTTTTTGCAATTACCTCTTAAGAGTATAAGTTAACAGCGTCCCTATTTCCCTACTTTTTTCTTGTTGGGGCATTTATCTTCTCTTG
>CAZKGS010000305.1:0-2855 GCA_964552105.1 uncultured Syntrophaceae bacterium | reverse complement strand
ATGCACCGACTGCATCAATAGCTTCATATTTCTCGGGGTACACAGCCTCTTCATCAGCATAAAGAAACGCGGCAATCGGTTTTTTATTTCCGACTTTGTTCCGCACCTCGGATACAACCCCGGACAGATCGGCGATATCAAGGTGAAGGGGTGAGTTCATGGCGGGGATGATCAAAACGACACCATCGACGTCAGGTGACCGTAAGAGAGCGGTCAGCGCTGTATCGACTGCACCGGGGTAATCTCCCCCGATCATGCCGATGGGCCATATATCTATTGGATTGCCCACATGGAGCCATTCAGGCACTCCCTCTCTTAATTTTTCAGATAACCCCTGAGGGAGTTTCGCGAGCCTCAGACCTTCTTCTTCACAGACATCGATGGCCATGATGCCGCCGGCCCCCGTGACGGTTATGACAGCGATGTTGGGGCCCTTCATTTCCCCGAAGCACGAAAGCGCTTTGAGAGCATCTTTGAAATCAATCGTGTCCTTAGCACGAATCACACCGGCCATCTCAAAGGCTGCATCGAATACGGCATCTTCACCGACAAGCGATCCCGTGTGCGAAAGGGCCGCCTGGGCTCCGAAACTGCTTCGGCCCGTTTTAAGAACGACAATCGGTTTTTTCAATGTGACTCCGGAAGCAATTTCCAGGAATGTTTGTCCCCGTTTCATTCCCTCCATATGAATGGCAATGATTCTGGTTTCCGGGTCTTCACCAAAGTATTCGATAGCATCGGCAAAATCAACATCACTGGTATTGCCGATATCAATGGCCTTACCCCATCCATTATAGGAATAATCCACCGAGGCGATTTGAATGTACCCCGTCTGTGCAATGAGGGATACGGGTGAAAACTGTTCAGGAACCGGCAGGTCAACGAATCCGGTGGTAAACCGGTTGTAATTGTTCATCAACCCCATCGTATTGGGTCCCACGATTCTAACCCCGTTTTCCCTGGCCAGCGAAACGATCTGCTCCTGGAGATCGGTCCCGATCTGGTCCGCATCGGAAAAACCCTGGCTTATGATGACCACGCGCTTGATACCGACCTGGATGCATTGTTGAAACAGCGGCATCACCCTGTCTCTTCCCACTGAAATGACGGCAAGATCAGCCGGCTCGGGAATATCGAGAATTGAGGGATAGGCTTTCAGACCGCAAATTTCATCAGCCTTCGGATTTATGGGATATATGCGGCCTTTATAACCATATCGCAACATGGTCTCGACATTATTAAAGGAACCGGGGCCCGTCCTGCTGGGAACTCCTATGACTGCTACCGACTTTGGATCAAAAAACGTTTGCATGAATTTGAGCCTCCAAAATGTTCTTCAATAACTATCTCTTTTTAAATTTCAGTGAATTACCCCGCCTAAAGGCGGGGTATTCTGCGGGGTTTTCATGAAAACAAAGGGCTTGCCTTCAATTAAGCAAACCCTTTGTTTACAAATCTATACACTTGTTAAGCCGGTAAGAACAGCAACCCCAGGATGAAAACGATCGCGCTTGTAACCAGCACCACCATCGTATAACCAACAATCTGACGAGCCTTTAGACGTGTAATACCCAAAAGTGCCAGTGCCCAGAAGGGTTGCAGCATGTTTGTCCATTGATCTCCATAGGCAATAGCCATAATGGTTTTTGGCATGGAGAAATGTAGTGTCTGTGCGGCCTGCACCATAATAGGTCCCTGAACCGCTACCTGACCACCACCGGAAGGCACAAACAGGTTTACGAGACCGGCACTAAGGAACGCAAATACCGGGTAGGTAGTAGTAGTTGAAACAGCCACAAACCAGCCGGCAATGACGGCAACAAGACCGGAAAATTTCATCATTCCCATGATACCCGCGTAAAACGGGAACTGAATTATGATTCCGGCACAGGCCTTGGCACCTTCAGAAACCGCATTTATGTAGTTCAGTGGAGTACGCTGGAAGAGAATACCCGCGGAGAGAAAGAGAAAATTAACAATGTTAAGATTAAGTTTGAAGCCTTTTGTGCCGAAATACCAGAACACGTAAATCATGCCCATCAGACCTATAATCCAGGAGATAATCTGACTGTTTTCTATTTTATCCGCGATAACCATTTCTTCTTTTGTAAGCTCTTTTATTTCTTCTTTCTCTACCAGCGCAGGATCGACATCGGTAATTGTTACTATGTCTTCTTTATTTTTAGGAGACATCATCATCATTGTTAGAGGTATAACAGCAAAAAGGGCAAGTGTCACAACGATGTTCAGGGGACTGAAAAGGGTCTGACTGGTTGGAATTATTCCTATGTCCTTCATCAAAAAGTGACCCTTTGTAGCCACCAAAAGCGGGGCCGAAGCCGATAACCCGCCATGCCACGTCAGAAATCCTGCATAACCTGCCGCACCCAGTAGAGGATAATGCATCGGAATATTCCTCAAATGACCGCTGCGTCCAACCTCACGGGCCATCAAGGCACCAACAATAATACCCAATCCCCAGTTAATCCAGGAAGCAATTGCCGCAGTTAAAGCCACCAAAAAGATAGCGCCGGTTTGATGGGACGGTATCGCTGCAAGTTTTTCAATCCCCTTCCTTACGATAGGAGAAGTCGCCAAAGCGTGGCCGGTTACCAGAATCAAACACATCTGCATTCCAAATGTAAGGAGTGCCCAGAAACCTTTATACCAGTACTGAATCATTTCAAAGGGGCCGCTCTTGGTAAGAATCAAGCCCAAAATATAAGTAAGAAAGGTTAACAAAATAGCAAATAACATGGGATCAGGCATCCATTTACGCGCCCACCTGTCAAAGACATTTCCCATTGCTCTAATCATAATTTTCCACCTCCTTCTAAAATACTATAAATAGTAAA
>CAZKGS010000304.1:0-2885 GCA_964552105.1 uncultured Syntrophaceae bacterium | reverse complement strand
TTCCCTGATCCCGTTTCCGCGAGGGCGCAGAGATCCCTTCCGGACATAATGACAGGATAGGTAGCCTCCTGAATAGGGGTCATCTCCTCATACCCCATATTCTCAATTGCTCTGAGGATATTTGGGGGAAGTCCAAGTTCACGGAACTTTATGCTTTCCTTCTTTTTCTCTGCCGGAGCTTTCCCTTTTATTTCTGTTGATCTTTCCTTTTTTTTATCGACTGAGTGTGTTTTTTTCTTATCTGCTGTGTGTTGTTGCTCTTTCTTTCCTGAAATGAAGCTTATAAAAGGCCTCAGGGTCTTGAATAGATCAAATTTCATGTACGTCGTCCTTCCATGTGTAAAACGGTATAAGACCTTTGCAAAATGTTCAATTTCGTTCAAGTTCAAGGAAAGCGAAAATTTTAACCGCAGGAATACATTGAGTATTTTGAGGATTAAAATTTGAGTCTGACGCCGAAATTGGGCGAAAGGAAACGTTTTGCAAAGGTCTTGGTATCTTCGCTACTTTTTCAACTATATCACAATCTGCTCTTCTTTGCGCAACATTATTTCCCTGAGTTGAACAGAAAGGTGGCTTTTTCTCTCCGCCTTTATGCCAAACGATTTTTGCGCCGGATATAAAGCGTCTTGGAAGCCCGGGCGACCACCGTTCCATTCCCATCGGTAATATCGATCAGAAGTTGGGGAAAATATTTTTCTCCGGCAGCGGTATTTTTCTCAATCTCTTGTATTATCTGATCATCAATCATGAAATGAGCGCTGATCGTTCCTCTCGCCGGGGATAAGAATTCTATGGTTGCCGCCTTGTCCCAGACAATATAATCGCGACCGAGAACATGCATGAGCATCAGCATATAAAATGGATCGATCATAGCATACAGGCTACCTCCGAAGTGAGTGTTCACGTAATTTCTGTTGTAGAACCGTAGTTTCATCGTTACAGTCACTTCCCGATAATCCTCGGAAATATGTGTCACCCGAATTCCCGTCCCCCAGTAAGGAGGATACCAATTGATCAACGTTTTCAATTTCTTACTTTTCATTGCATTTCCTTCATCAGCATCATTATGAAAATCGCAAAATATGAGAGGTATCATCATCCAGAGGTTCTTTTGAAGGATATGTTAAAATCGAGGTAGTTGGGTGAATGGGTGACCTTACCTTTTGTTTTTTTATTCGAGAATTTCTTCAAACTTTTTGAGAAAGTTTTTTTCATCTGACGCTTGATCAAATTCCTTCAGCCATTTTTGTATATACTGGATGTCGATATCGGGATTTTTTAGAAGAACTGTCCTCACATCTTCTACATCTCTGGGTCTGCCTGCAAAGACTTTATGGATTATAAGGTCTTCGGGAGAAGCGAAACTGACTTCCTGATCCATTATCTTCACCTTTTCCGCTCTTTTTATGGCTTCCGTTTCATAAGGGGTGAATGAGAAGATGAAATCTACTCTTATTCCTGTGCTTTCATCCAAGGCCGGCAACACCATGGTTTGTCTGACAAATGATTTTAGGTCTTCGGGAAGGGGTTTAAGGACGAGTTCTTGAACGACGGAAAGAAGGACATCGAGATGGTCTGTATTTATGCCAAGGGTAATATCTATATCCCTAGTAAGGCGAGGTTCTCCGTGAAGTAATACAGCCTGTCCCCCGATAATCATATAGGGAAGGTTGTGTTTGTTAAGAGATGCACCTATTCGGGAAAGGATTTTTTCGAACATGAATTAAGTACCTTTGCAATTTTCACATCCACATCGATGCCTTCCAATGGGTCTTTGGGAGGAAGCACACCAAGGTTTAATCCTTCATCCCACATAGAGGTGAAAAGTTTTATCGAGTGATCAAACGGCAGCTTTCCCTCTTTTCTGATAAAGCTGTCTTCGAATTTTCTGAATAGTGCAGGGTTTTTTATCATCTCTCAGTCTCGTCATTTATCCAATATCTGTTTTATTTTTAGCATGTAGTTGTCATGAATGTAAAGAAATCTCTTGAATTCAACTATCCCCGCCTACATGGCGAAGCTATTAAGTGTTTTCCTCCCACTTGACGGGAGAGGGAATTAGGGGGCAGTCCATTCCTGATTATGATTTGCTTTTGTTTCAATATTCTTATATTAAGTGTGGTTGCGACGGTAACACACAAAACGGATGGTATGAATACATGGGATTGATCAATCTTTTAATTAAAGATCCGCTGACCTTTATTTTAATAGCTATACCGCTTTTATACTCAGTAATTCTCCATGAGCTGGCCCACGGGTGGGTTGCCTACAAAATGGGAGACCCCACTGCCAAACTTATGGGCAGATTGAGCCTCAATCCGCTGAAGCATCTCGACCCGGTGGGGACGTTCATGCTGTTTATCTTCGGCTTCGGATGGGCACGGCCGGTTCCCGTAAATTTTGCCAATCTGCGTGAAAGCCGGAAAGGGCTGATATTTGTTTCTTCGGCAGGAATTGTCGTCAACATGATGCTTGCCTTTATTGCTATCTTCCTGCTGCGATTTCTGTCGTTGCCTTCACATGGTATCGCCGCTACGATGCTTTACTATATGGCCCAGATCAATATCATACTGGCAGCGTTCAATCTAATTCCGATTCCGCCCCTTGACGGCTCTAAAATTCTTATGGGCTTTTTATCCACTCGTCTTCAATACTCACTTTCACGACTTGAACCCTACGGTTTTTTTATCATAATCGGATTGCTTTACTTCGGTGTTCTGAACCCTCTCATCGATTTTTTCCGCTGGATCATACTGTCAATCATCGGCATTCTGCTCTTCAAATAATTTGGAACGGTAAGGCTGTTGACCCCCCCCCGATCACGGGGGCGAAAAAGTTATACGTTTTTCAGGGTTCGAAAAAAAATAACTTGACTTATGTAG
>CAZKGS010000303.1:0-2889 GCA_964552105.1 uncultured Syntrophaceae bacterium | reverse complement strand
ACTATTCCGGCTCTTTGTTCTGCAGCATAACATCCAGTAGACCATATGAAATTTTGTCGTAAGCCTCTTCTTTGTTGTTTTCTGAAGATAAAGTTATACTGTCAATATTTTCACTCGTATTGTCTGTTTTGTTTGATGTGGACTTTTTCGTTCCGTTTTGTTTATTGTATGCCTTGAGGATATTTTCTACCTTATAGTTTGATATTTTCATGCATGCCTACCCCCGTAACTGTGACTCTTTATTAATCGGCAAAGAGGTTTTAAACTTTAGGTAATTTTAAAAAAATGATTGTTTGTGATGGAATATGAGCAGACTTTTTTACAATTTATATTTATGTTGACTAATTCCCCTTTTTTGTTTAGTAAAAATAAACACGTAAGGGCTTTTATTTTAATTTACTCAAATCAGACTATACCATCTGAGAAGATTGGGCATGGAAGAAGGTCATGAAAAAAGTTAAAATATTAATTGCAGAAGATGATGATCTTAACAGGCAGAACCTGGATGAGTTGTTGTCACAGAGTGGTTACGAAACGAGGGCCGTTAGAGATGGCATGGAGGCAATGGAGGCCTTTCCTTATGACAAATATGATCTCGTCATAACGGACTTAAAAATGCCCCATGTTGATGGTTTGCAGCTTCTTCAATTCATAAAAGATGTGAATCCTGAAAATGTGGTTATTATAATTACAGGATATGCTACAGTTGAGACTGCCGTTGAGGCAATGAGGTTAGGCGCTTTTGATTACATAACAAAACCTTTAAAAGAGGATCTCGTTAAACTTACAATCGAAAGGGCATTATCTTTTGCCAGGCTGAAAGATGAAAACATAGTACTAAGAGATCATTTAAAGGAAAAGTATGACTTTGGAAAAATGATCGGCTACAGCGACAGCATGAAAAAGGTATATTCGACAATTGAAAAGGTTGCTTCTTCAGACAGTACCGTTATTATATATGGGGAGAGTGGAACGGGTAAAGAGCTGGCAGCAAAAGCTATTCATTTTAACAGCGACAGAAAAGCCAATAATCTTGTCACGGTGAACTGTGGCGCAATTCCTGAAGAATTACTCGAAAGCGAGTTGTTTGGTCATGAAAAAGGTGCGTTTACAGGTGCCATTCGCTCCAGAATAGGTCGGTTTGAATTGGCCCAGGGTGGGTCAATTTTTCTTGATGAGATAGGAGATATGAGCCCTTCTCTTCAGGTGAAAGTATTGAGGGCAATACAGGAGAGGCAGTTTGAGCGTATTGGAGGAATAAAAACGATTGATGCAGATGTAAGAATCATATGCGCGACCAACCAGAATTTAGAAAAGGCAGTAGTAGAAAAAAAATTCAGGGAAGATCTTTTTTATCGAATTAATGTAATACCAATTTATCTTCCGCCTCTCAGGGAAAGACTGGAGGATATACCAATACTGGTTAACCATTTTATAAGGACCTTTAATAAATTAAAGAAAAAAAGCATAAAGGGATTAACCCACGAAGCTATGGATTGCATTATGAACTATAACTGGCCGGGTAACGTTAGAGAATTAGAGAACCTGGTTGAAATGTTTGTCGTTATGAAAGGAATTGGCTATATAGATTTTGAAGATCTTCCGGATAAAATCCGGCAGACTACAAGGAAAGCAGACCAAATCGCAGGCGGGATTGAAGTTCCGGATGAAGGCTTGAATCTAAATAAGACCATCAGCCAGTTTGAAATAGTTTTGCTCCAAAAGGCTCTAAGGAAATCAGGAGGTGTAAAAAACAGGGCTGCAAAGTTACTTAATTTAAACAGGACTACCTTTGTAGAAAAACTAAAAAGATACAATATATCCTGAACAGGAGTTTGTGAGACCTTTGCATAACGTCCCCTTTTGACCAATTTCTGCGTCAGGCTCTAATTCTAATCCTCGAAATATACAATATATTCCTGTGGTTAAAATTTTCGCCCTCCTTGAACTTGAACAAAATTGAACATCCTACAGATCTCTATATAATAGTGGCAGTAAATTAAGGATAAAGACAACTCCACGCTACCTCCCCAGTGAGTTCATTTTCCTGGGCCAGTCTTTCCCCCATTCTTTTTAGTGTCAGGGATTCAATTTCTGTTTTTCCTCTAACAACTTTTACGAAACCATCAACTTTACAGTAATTCTTTGTCTCATTGAAATATGGGATAGTTTTATTTGCTGTGATTAATTTTCCTGTATTCCAGGACTTCATTGGTTTTGAATCGGCACAGATTTTTGCAGTCAACAGGGATATAAAAAACGTCAAATAATTGGCCATGATGTTGTGGTTTTTTGACATAAGTCAAGGGTGCAAATCTGCCATCCCTTTCTCTTCGATATCTATTGAACCCTAATGCGGCAAAGCCGCAAAGGCTAAAGGTTTTTCCTTGTACCTTTTCACTGCTGACACCGACATCTGCGCAAAAACCGCAGTTGTTGAGAATAAAGACTCTAACAGGTGTTGACATGTAATAAAATCGTTCCAGTTCAGCAACTTGCTGTAGTTTTCCTTGCTTCGCAGCGCGTGCATCCAATGCAAAATATAAGTTTCAAAGGCGAATGGTATATAAATTGCTATATATCTATATTGAAAAAACTCTGAATGTGGCAAGGCCAAATGGAAAAAATAATCATGCTGACAAGAATAATAGAGACAACATTCTGCAGCAAAAATGATCTTTTCAGACAGAAAGTTACGCTAACAGGAATGAAAGAAAACTTACTATGATATCAGATCAAATGAGGTGAGTCAGTGGATCAGGCTGTTTTAATGGAAATGAAAAGGGGAAAAAAGGAACATTCTAATATTGATCCGTCAATTAAACAGAAGGGACATAATGAAAAAACCCGCGTTATTGCTGTTACCAGTGGTAAGGGAGGTGTTGGTAA
>CAZKGS010000302.1:0-2904 GCA_964552105.1 uncultured Syntrophaceae bacterium | reverse complement strand
CAGAACCGGTATTAACAAGAAAAGGCATCGCATTTTGCTGGCAGACACCGGCCACAGCGTAAGTTACCGAGCTGCTGTACCCACCACCAATCAAGGCAACCTTGTCTTTGGTGATAAGTTTTTCAACGACTGAACGGCCAACATCCGGACGTCCCGTATCATCTTCTATGAGCAGCTCCAATTTTTTTCCGTTAATACCACCTGCCGCATTAATTTCTTCCAGGGCAAGATCGAAAGAGAGCTTTTCAACCTCTCCGAATTTAGCCTGAGGGCCGGTAAGCGGGAGAACAATACCCACCTTCACTGAATCGGCAGCCATAGAAGACGACATCCCGAAAGTGAAACATAAGGTTACTGATAATAACAGTACCATCAAAATTTTTAAAACTCTCATCATTACCTCCTCCTTTTAGGGTTAACAAATTAAATACTTTTCCTTAAAGCTCCTCAAATTCCAATTTCCATTGTAATTTATAGCTTAAGTAAAATCAACAAGAGTAATGAGGTCTAATTTATGGTGTGACGTTATCACGTGAGAAGTAAGTTGAAAATCAGGCAGTTTCTGATTTTTTTGTCAGATATTTTCTTACACAGAAAGGAAAATCATGGTTCGACAAGCCCGTTTTGTATGGCAAAGCGTGACAACTCCGCATTGTTCCGCAGATTGAGCTTCCTGAGAAGGCGAGAGCGGTAAGTATCGACTGTCTTTATACTGATGTGATAAATTTCTGCAATCTCGCTATTCGTCTTTCCCAGAGACAGACATCTCAATACTTGAATTTCCCTGTTAGAAAGAGTATCCAACGAAGACATGTTAGTCGTTCCTCTGCCCAAGCGGAGTGCCAACAATTCCGCCGCTGAATCACTGAGGTAGCGCCCACCGCTATGAACCTTTCGAATGGCATTGACGAGTTCCTCCGGCGCCGATCGCTTGGTAATATATCCCCTGGCTCCTGCGCCTATCGCTCGGACAACATACTGTTCCTCTTCATGCATTGTAAGGATGAGAATGGGTAGCTCCGGACAATAAGAACGAAGTTGATTAATCACCTCCAGCCCATCCATGCCGGGCATGGAAATATCGACCACCGCCACGTCAGGCAGTGTTTCCCGTATCTGTTTAATAGCCTCATTGCCGTCGGATGCTTCTGCGATTACTACCATTTCGCCGCTCTCTTCTACGATACGTCGAAGGCCCGCTCTAACAATGCTATGATCATCTGCCAACAGAACTTTGATCAAATGACTGCTCCTCCTTTGCATGAATCGGCGCTCTGAAATAGACCTGCGTACCTTTCCTGTATTCCGATTTAATCTCCAGGATGCCACCAATCAGATTGGCACGCTCACGCATCCCTATTATTCCCAGACAGGCAGACTCCGAAATATCCTCTACATCAAAGCCGCGACCGTTATCCTCTACTGAAAGGGCTAACATCCCATCTTCTCCTTCCAAGACAATGTCTACATGAGTGGCGGAAGCGTGACGGGCTACATTGGTCAAAGCCTCCTGAACAATCCGATAAGTTGCTATTGACATGACGTCATTTATATGCGGCACGTTCTGATGCTCAAAAAAACAGGCAAGTCCCGTACGTTTCTCAAAATCTGCTGTGTACCACTCCAGCGCATCGATAAGTCCCAGGTGGTCGAGCACCCCTGGGCGAAGGCGTGTCGACATGTCTTTGACCTCATCAATGGTCTTATCAATAAGGTTACACATTATCAACGTCCGTTCTACCATTTTGGGGTTATTTTTACCCAAACCTTCCTTGATCCATACACAGTCCATACGCAGCGCGGTAAGCATCTGACCCAACTCATCATGCAGCTCCCGGGCTATAATAGCGCGTTCTTTCTCCTGGCTGGCTATAATACCACCGGAAAGACGCCTCAACTGATCCTGTGCCCTTTTGATTACCGTTATGTCCATTGCTATTCCACATAAACCACGAATAGATTCCTGCTCGTCGTATAGGGGAAATTTCACCGAAAAATAGACATGGGTGCCATCTTTTTGAGAAACGCTTTCCTCTACCTGTATCGAACGTCTCTCCTTGAAAACTCGCACCTCGTTCGTACGAAATTGAGCGGCTATATTCTCGGGAAATATTTCATAGTCGGTCTTGCCATTAATTTCTTCATTTCGCACATTGAACAACTCTTCAAACTGGGAATTGACCATGATGTACTTATATGACCTGTCTTTAATATAAACAACGGCGGGCATATACTTGAGGATGCTTGTAATTTCCCTTGTTTTTTCCTTTACCTGCGATTCGAGATCCCTGGAATATCGGCTGAGTTTCTCCTGAGCGCGTTTGAGCTCTTCCTCGGCACGTTTACGCTCGGTGACGTCAATAAGGACCGCCAGGGACCGTACGATATTCATTTTACTGTCCCGTTCGGCGATGGCCGATAAGAGGATATCGATAGCCTCCCCGTTCTTCTTGATAAATTGATATGGAATATCCTTAATAAAACCAGACCCCAGGAACTCAGAAATTACACGGTCTTCGGCCAATCGGCGGGAGTTCTCAGTTAAAAACTCTGTAAAGCTTCGACCGATCACCTCGCTTCTTTCATATCCAAGGGCTTCGGACCAATAGTCACTGATACTCACCAGTTTACCTTCGTGATCTATCGAGTGCAACATGGCAGGTGTGTTGTGATACAGAGAACGGTATCGTTCTTCACTTTGACGGAGTGTCTGCTCAACCTTCCTTCTTTTTACGATTTCAAGGCTAGCCTGTTTATAAAGGAAAAAAACTGCCAGCCCGATAAAAACACATATGGCCAGAATTATATTGCCCACACTTCTCATCAAAGGATCAAAAACCGCTTTGGAAATTGCCCTGGAGCTACGAAGGAAAATGACATTCCAGCCCGGATAATTATCAAGGC
>CAZKGS010000301.1:0-2904 GCA_964552105.1 uncultured Syntrophaceae bacterium | reverse complement strand
GGCTTAGGCAATCAACTATTTATTTATGCCGCAGCAAAACGATTGTCAGTTATTAACAATGCTTCACTTAAGCTTGATACAATCTCAGCGTACGAAGGAGATGGATATGATAGAGCTTATAGTCTAAACCATTTTCGAATCAATGCAGAATATGTCAATAGCGAGGATGTATATGAATTAGACTTGGGGAACAGGAGAAATCTTAGATATCACTTAAATAAAATTATTCCTTTTCGATACAAGTGTTTTATAAGGGAAAACAGGCTGTTTGATCCGCGGTTACTTAATTTAAAAATAGCTGATAAGGTTTATTTGGATGGATATTGGCAAGACGAAAATTATTTTAAAGATATTGAAACTATCATCAGGAAGGATTTTGAGATAGTTTCGCCTCATGATTACATAAATATTGAACTGGCAAAGGAAATGTCTGAATCAAACGCTATTTGTTTGCATGCAAGGCGTTTGAAATATGAATATTTACTATCGGCTGAATATTATGATCTGGCAATAAAATATATGGTAAAAAAAGTCCCAAATCCTCATTTTTATTGCTTTTCAGATGATATAGCGTGGATCAAAAACAACGTAATAATAAATTATCCGGTTACTTATATTTTGCATAATGAAAAATCCAAAGATTATGAAGACTTGTGGCTAATGACGAAGTGTAAGCACTATATTATTGCTAACAGTACATTCAGCTGGTGGGGTGCGTGGCTGAATCCTGATTCTTCAAAGATAATTATTGCACCAAAAAACTGGAGGTATCGCGCCGCTGTTCCAAAAGATTGGGTGGTTTTATAATGTTAATCGGTTTTCTGTTTTACTTTTGTTAATGAACAACGATATGAAGAGTTATGATTAGAGTCAAATTAACAATGCCATACTGGCCCATAGAACGACAGGCTCCAAATCACAGTGGGATTTGGGACAACTGCCATTTCATAATTAATCAACAAGTGTCAGAGTGTGATTACTGGGTTGTATGCGAAAACCTTATTAATCCTGAAGAAACTTTGTGCCCGAAAGAGAATACTATTCTTATTACTCATGAACCGCCGACACTGGGCAAGTATAGGACTCTTTTTTTAAAACAGTTTGCTACAGTTATAACCTGCCATAAAAACATCAGACATAAAAATCCTATTTTTCAGCAACAGGGACTGCCCTGGCATGTCGGAAGAAGGCAGAGAAACCATGTAAATTTGTCTTGGTCTAAGGATTACGACGAACTGATTTCTATCGATCAGTTTAGTAAGGATAAGGAAATTTCGGTTATTTCCTCATCGAAAGATGGTACTGCCGGGCATAGACAACGGCTTGAGTTTATAAGAATTTTAAAAGATTATTTTGGAGAAAGGATAGATATATTTGGACGTGGTATCAATGAAATTGAGGACAAATGGGACGCCCTTGTCAGATACAAGTATCATATTGCACTTGAAAACTGTGCTGTGGATGATTACTGGACGGAAAAGTTGTCGGATGCATATCTTGCCGGGTGTTATCCAATATATTATGGATGTCCTAATATTGAAAAATATTTTGACATACCTTCTCTTGCCAGAATCGATCTAACTCAACCTGATCAAGCAATTCACATTATAGAATCATGTCTTAAAGAACATAGATATGAAAATGCACGGCAATATATTAAAAATGCAAGGAAAGACATTCTAAATAAATACAACGTCTTTCCGATGGTTTGCAATCTCATTAATAAGAATCAACGTAATTTAGATAATGTAAAATATTCTAAAATAAAAATGCTGCCAAGATTCGCCAAACTACTTTCTTTCTTGATTAAGGACTTGGGCGATAGATTTGTTCGGGATAAATACAGGCACAGGCAAAATCCGTATGAGTAGTATAAGAAAAACAGCTAAACTATCTGTCACAATTGTCCGTCTATTAAAACTAAAAAACCTCGGTCGGTTAAGAGCATCAATCAAAACGATCTGCCGCTATCTCTCAGATTATAGAGAAATGGAACGGCAGATAACTGCCAATAATTTACATTTTGAGATCACGTCATTTTATCCATGCCTTAATGAATGGTCGGAGCAAAGTGGCATCGCAAACGGGCACTACTTTCATCAGGATTTATTGATTGCCGAAAAAATTCATAATAGTAATCCTTCAAAACACGTCGACATTGGATCGCGAATTGATGGGTTTGTCGCACATGTTGCCTCGTTTCGAAAGATCGAGGTGTTTGATATACGTAAACTGTCGAGCAGTCATCCAAACATAATATTTAAACAGTTTGACATAATGAGTAATGATTTTGAATTGCGAGACTATTGCGATTCAATTTCATCTTTGCATGTTGTAGAACATCTTGGCCTTGGCCGATATGGCGATACTGTTGACAGCCAAGGTCATCTAAAGGGATTGCAACATATTCTCATGATGCTTAAGCGGGGCGGGAAGTTTTATTTTTCAGTGCCCATTGGAGAACAACGCATCGAATTTAACGCTCATCGGGTGTTTAGCCTGAGATACCTCTTTGAACTTTTGGCGAGGGATTACCAAGTTGACTCTTTCTCATATGTTGATGACGAAGGCGATCTCCACAGAGAAGTTGCAATAAGAGACAGTGACATTGAGAATAATTTTTCATGTCATTATGGCTGCGGCATATTTGAATTGACAAAAATCTAAGGAGTAGCAAATTACCATTGCAACCCGGTTTCCGTGCCACGCACAAAAAACAAAAACATGGCAGTGTTATTATCCTAAGAGCGCGACAGCTACGCATGCAAATTTACAATGAACTGCAATCTGCCTCTTTGAATGCAGAAAGCGTATAGGTAGAATTTTAAAGAACAGAATGCCTGGCCCTCATATGCAAAAACTTAACCGGGAATTACTGAATCGAAGCATGAAGAAAAAAAAATT
>CAZKGS010000300.1:0-2938 GCA_964552105.1 uncultured Syntrophaceae bacterium | reverse complement strand
GGTTGTGGTTACGAATCAGTCCGGCGTGGCGAGGGGGTTCTTCGATGAAGATTTCGTGAACGCTGTTCATGCAAGGATAAATGAAATGCTCCGGAAAAGGGGTGCATTTATTGACAGATTCTATTACTGCCCCCATCACCCAACGGAAGGAAACGGCGCGTACAAAACAGATTGTGGGTGCAGAAAACCCAAGCCGGGCATGTTTTTAAAAGCCGCGGAAGAGATGGATATCGACCTCTCCCGGTCTTACATGATTGGAGACATGCCCAAGGATATACAGGCGGCAGGGGAGGCCGGTGTCAAGGGTATCCTTGTCAGAACTGGATATGGGAAGGATATCATTGAAACGGGCAAAACTGTCTATATTGCCCGCGATATACTGGATGCCGTGACGTGGATAATGAAGGATCAAAAAGAGTGAATATCCTTATCGTAAAACTGAGCGCCATCGGCGATGTCGTCCATACCCTGCCATCCCTCGCGGCTCTCAGAAAACTCTATCCGGAATCTCATATCACCTGGGTAGTGGAGGAGGCCTCATCGGACATCATCAGAGGTCATCCCCACCTGGACAGGGTGATTATCTCCAGGCGAAAGCGCTGGGTCGAAAACCTGAAAAAACTTCACGATATAAAAACAACGATTGCGGATATCCGATCATTCGTCAAGACCCTGAGGGATCGGAAGTACGATCTTGTAATAGATTTTCACGGGCTGTTCAAGAGTTCCATGATTGTTCTTCTCAGCGGCGGCAAAAGAAAATTAGGCTACGACAGCATGCAGGAGTTGAGCGGTCTTTTCCTCAACGAAAAGATTTTCGAGGATATGGGAAAACATGCCGTCGACCGTTACCTCGATTTCATTCGTTATCTGGGTGCCGATGTTGACAGCCCGGAATTTAATATCCCGATAGAAAAAGAAAATAAAATCAGGGTTGAAACGCTTTTGAAGGCAAACGGTATTGACATTAATGAACCTTTTGTGACAATAAATCCTGTGGCATTCTGGGGTACGAAGCTCTGGGAAGATGTCAAGTTTGCCCGGCTGTGCGACAGAATTGCAGGAGAGTTAAAGCAAAAGATCGTTTTTACTGGGAGCAAAGGTCATGGAAGCATCGAACGCATTCGATCCGGGATGACTTTCCCCTCCGTAAATCTGGAGGGTCAAACGACTCTCAGAGATCTGACATACTTATACAGTTTGTCCGGGCTTCTCATTACAACTGATTCGGGCCCAATGCATATTGCCGCGGCTATGAACACCCCGACTGTGGCACTTTTCGGGCCTACCGATCCATCGCGAACGGGGCCATACGGTAAAGGCCACATAGTTGTGCGAAAGGAAATGCCCTGCAGTCCCTGCTTTTTAAAAAAGTGTGACACGAAAAGATGTATGGAAGAAATTACCGTAGATGAAGTATTTGAGGCGGTGAAGGAAGTCGTAAATCGGAAAAATAACGGGGGATAAAATGACTTACCGGTACTACAGTCGATGTAAGGCTGTCTTGGCAGGACTGATAATGGCAATACTCCTGTTCCTTCCTGCATATTCTACAGCAGGCACAACCGATGTGAATTCATACAATAAAAGTCTGTTAACGGAATCGGGAATTATAATAGGTTATGGTACGGGAGATATTGCAGAAGAGAAACATTATGAACCGATACTTTTAATCTGGCATCTCGGCTGTGATTTAAAGAGGTTCTTCCCTCAACTGGAAGATCATCAAGGAACTCTTTCATTGTATGTCGAACCACAGATCAATCCGGTCTTTAATCCTGAAACAGATTTTGAAATTGGAGTTGGTGTTGGTCTAAAATACATGCATCCTGTTACAGAAAAAATATCTGCTTATATCTTTGGGTCCATGGGTCCTCATTATATAACCGTCAAGACAAAAGAACAGGCTAACGGCTTTATATTTTCAGACACGATCGGTGCCGGCATCTCGTTTTTCCTGACAGAAAAGTCGTCACTTAATCTGGAATATAGATATCGACATATATCCAATGCCGATCTTGTGAAACCAAATGGAGGCATCGATACACATTTTGGAATGATCGGGTACTCTGTATATTTTTAATAGTTGAATTGACACAGACTGACACATTGGCTTTTAAGTCTGTGTGTGTAACTTCTCAATAAGTTCGGGTGGAATTTATCCGTAAGGATTTTATAAAAGGCTTACGCCTGAACTCCAGAAGGCCATACGATATTTTCATTCAATCTAGGTCGTAATCGAATTGTGATCGCCCGAACTTTTTGAGAAGTTACGTGTGTCTGTGGCTAATTTAAGAATTGAGCGTCACAAGAAAGGGAGTCAACAATGACCATAAGTAAAAAACTATTGGATATTTTAGCCTGTCCAAAATGTAAGGGAGAAATTTACCTCAATGAAGCGGAAGACGGGCTTATCTGCGATAACTGCAAGCTGATGTATGAAATAAAAGATGACATCCCCGTAATGTTGATAGACGAGGCTAAGAAACTTGATTGAGATTTTTCCTCAATTATTTACGGTTATGATCTTCTAACTTCGCTTGTTTATTTAACTCGCTTTTATATTTGCATATATTTTCATTGGTATTTTCTTTATGAATAGCAAGATATTCCTTGCCTGTTTCTTGGTTCAATGATATATAAGACGAGAAAATGGGAATAAGCATTGATTATGAAAAGGCAGATTGAAACAAAATTAATCCAGTGGAAAAACAAAAAGACCAGAAAACCTCTCCTTCTGCAGGGAGCAAGACAAGTGGGAAAGACATATGTGCTCCAGAATTTTGCTAAAAGTCAATTCAACAATTCACATTATTTTGATCTTGAAGAATTAAAAACCGATCTGTCCTCAATTTTCAATGATTCTCCATTAGACCCCAAACAATTAATAGATAAACTTAGTTTTGTATCGGGCAAATCAATTAATATTAAAAAGGAT
>CAZKGS010000299.1:0-2965 GCA_964552105.1 uncultured Syntrophaceae bacterium | reverse complement strand
GCAACAGTAATTGGTTGGTGCAACCATCATGAAGATATTACACTTGAATCCGGAACATACCGATTTTATAGGACAGAACGCCCATTCAAAAATAATGATCTTAGAATAATATTTGAAGTACTGAATTCCATAACCCCCGGAATTATACCTAAAAATTGTGATCCTGATGAAATTTTCGCTGCAGCTCTCTCTATGCAGAATCTTAGACTTAAAGTTCTCAAAAAAACATCAGACAAAAAAGATACCGTGTATCAGCCAATCAGAAGAGGTCTCGCCAGAGAATTTGAGAATATTATTTCAGAAGCTGATATCTTCATTCCTACTGCTGTTAAGCGTATTATAGTGAGTAAATCGGTTAAACCGATGCACACTTATGAAAACTACAATGATTTTCTTTAATAATAATTATCAGCTGTGAAATATGGACTGATTTTGCTTTACCTCATATTCATCAGATAATAAATGGGAATTGTATTTAAATATTAAATTAAATAATTAAATTATTGTTGTTATATAACCTCTTTAGCATGTCCTTCTCATCTACTGGGTGATGTCGGGTTCAAAGAGATGGGAGAGGTTTATGAGCTTGAAAGTCTCCTGAAGATCGGGAGTGAGGTTTAAGTACACAGTTTTTGTCTCGCCATCTACACTTAGTTCAGTCCTCTCTACCCTTGCTATTTTTTTGAGAAATGTCGCAATACACTCCTCTGCATACAACGTTTCAAATGAACAATTTGACTGTTTGATCTTGAATATCCTGATCGTCGATATTGAACAGTCAAAATGCTAAACCTGAACAACCCTAACGCTTAGTTGAACAAATTAAAAATAGGTTAATATTATCAATGAACTTTATTCTGCCTCTATGATTCCATTCCCTTTTTGAGATGAGTCACCTTTAAGATAATTCGTGCAAAAAAGAAACTTCAATCTGGCTCTCCTACAACAGCAAACATTAATAATCTCTTTTATCTGTCACATCGTCAATTTTCACAGGATTTGATTAAGCAGTATTCTATTTGTCCTCGTGTTTTAGTACATGGAACTTCAACTACACCAGAAAACTTTAATCCCATGCCACAAAAAAAAATCTCCTGAATGGAATTTCAATCAACAAAAATTTCCAATTTTTTTAACCAGACACGAATACTTTTCAAGAAATCGCTAAGATTATACAAAAATCCATCATGAAATCAATACAGTTGCACCCGGCAATTCCCTCAATTGTGTATCAGATAACTCACACTTTTCACCCAACCCGAATCATTCTCTTTGGGAGCTATGCATATGGGAATCCAGGGAAAGGATCTGATCTCGATCTTATGGTGATTCTTCCTTATGAAGGAAAAAGCCTTGATAAATCGGTGGAGATACTCACTTCCCTCGATCCCTATCCGGATGTTCCCCTCGATCTTATCACTTGCAAACCAGAAGAAATAATCAGGAGATATCAGGAAGGAGATCCTCTGATACACGAAATATGTATACATCAGGGGTAATTCTGTATGAACAGGACAGTTGACGATTGGACACGAAAAGCAGAAAATGATCTCAGGACTGCAGAAAGGGAAATTGCAGTTCCAGAAATCCGAATTATGATGCAGTGTGTTTCCATTCCCAGCAGGCTGCTGAAAAAATAATGAAAGCAGTCCTGATAAAGACAGGAAGCACCCCCTCCAGAACACATGACCTCATGATCCTCGCTAAGAATCTAAAAACCACCGGAGTTGTGGAGATGACTTTAAATCGAGATCTGATTTTTCTTTCCAGAGCAGCTGTTACATTCCGGTATCCGGGAGAATCCGCAGACTATTCTGATGCTCAGGACGCCCTCATAATGTCGGATATAAGTGAAATAATGAGCAAATATCTGTAAATTCATCGAAAAATCATCAGCTACAATCGTAACTATTTTTCTACTCATCTATTACGTACATCCTGTTTACTGAACAATTTCAAATCGCCCTATAGGATTATTCAGATTAGTAGAATCAGGGAACCAATCACTAATGCGATTTTCGCATTCTTATAGCCTTTTCTCCGACCTGACCGTCAAAGAGTATTTCCTGATATTCAGCTTCCCATGTGCGTTTGACCTTACGAAGTTCTGTTCGTATAAGATAAGCCCTGCTATGTACATTTTCACTGGTTATTCCAAAAAAATCACTGATATCCTTTGCTTTCATACCGTTCCCCCGTCCCCTGGGAAAGAGTTCCTTCATCTGCCCAATCGCATAGATGATTGCTGCGGCCCAGGTATATTCTGTTGCTCGTGTTATAACCTGCATTGTAAGTGGAATTCAACAGATAAGAGAAAAGATCAAGGGCAGGCTTTTCCATCTCAAGATTCGGATGTATTCTGCAGAAATCAAGGCAGAAGTCATGAATCTGGCGATGACGGTGTGAAATGGTATCAGGTATCGTCTTTGGAAAGGGAGATATAGTTTTTTTCCGTTTTTGTGAAGGTTTTTCTGCCTCTTGTACAAACATTTCACTTTGTGGCACTGGATAGCCAAGTCTTTTACAGAGAGCTGCGAAAGGATCCCGTGCTGGTAAATAGAAATTTTCACGATTATATCTGCGTACTGGTTTTTTCTTTCTGCCTGAATACGTACTTCTCAATTCTGATTCCGGATACCAGGGGATTGCATCTTCATTACTTTTTCTACATCCGCATACCCCGGCCCATGGAGAATTACCAGGAAATACGCAATTTTCCTCATCTTTAGAAGACGTGATATACATACAGAACAGAAATAGCGTGGTTTATCTTTCCAATGTTTCCGATATACGTATTCTGCTTCTTCTTTACACTCACTACACCGGTGGTGTGTTTTTTTATTCTGTCCAAGAAGTACCAGAGATTTATTTGGTGGAGAAACAGGGGTGGTTCCTATAATGGTAACCCTCAATCTGCCCTATAGAATAACAGAAATATTGCTATAGAAGTAATACTCACTTTGAA
>CAZKGS010000298.1:0-2987 GCA_964552105.1 uncultured Syntrophaceae bacterium | reverse complement strand
GATAGCCGCTGAAAGCAAGGAAAACAATGATGAGCAGTGCAAAAATGATCTTCATGAATCCTGTTTAACGGGTTACCGGCCAAAAATCCAGTCAATTTTGCCGGGTACAGTATCAGAAGAAAGCGAAATCCGCGCCTTCCATCAGGCATAAAACCCTTTCATCTTTTTTTTAATCCGTTTCATCGCTTGGCGCTTGCAGGCGGGAATTATTTACTTCATACTGTTCCCACAAAAGGCAGAATTGGATATGGAGGATATATCTATGGGACTCATAGAATTGAAAGATATCAAAAAAGATTATCTTTTAGGGGAAGCGGTGGTACACGCCTTGAGAAGAGTTGACCTGACAATTGGCAAAGGAGAGTTTGTGGCAATCTGGGGACCTTCCGGCCTGAAAGCCATTATTGAGATGCCTTATGACAGAAATCAGGGCAATCATAGCCGATGATGAAGAACAACGAGGATTTTAACCACAGGAATACATTGAAGTATTTCGAGGACTAAAATCCGAATCTGACGCAGAAATTGCGATAAATAGCCATTTCTGGATGGACATTATTTAATACGGGTAACTTCTTGCGTGAGGCGTCTTTTTATTTCTTCTCGCGAAGAGAACTCCATCATCTTCTCCCATAGCTTCTGGATATTGAAAAGCTGGTGAAAGGCGTTCTCTATGGGAAGAGCCTCCCCTGTCGCAATATCTATATTCTTCAACGTTTCCGACCTGTCAGCCTCCTTTCCCTCGGCACGGTAATCGTCTGCCAGGATCATACAGGCTCTCGCAATTTTATCCTCGAGGTCGTCCTTTAGAAATGCTCCGGGGTAAGGAGACAGCTCTTCGGCGGAAACATAGACCATACCTTCCTCAGTATCCTGATCACGGAGCTTTGCCCTCTCGAAGACGAATCTGTATATGTCCTCCCGAAGCTGTTTCCAGATCGGATTAGAATGGGGAGGCGGCAGGTGTTTGATAGAAAGGGTGTTGTCGAGGAAGAACTTATGCCCGAACATCTTCATGTTTATCAGGAAATCGATATCTTCTCCTCGTGTCACGTTCGGGTCGAATGGAATGCGGGTAAAAATTTCTCTGTGTACGATCATATTTCCACCGAAGACAAAAGGTGTTTCCTTTAGCCGCGGACCCCTGCCGATTATCTGTTCAAAGGCCTCATTCATTCTGTCGAGCTTGTCCCAATACTTCATCCACTCACTTTTTTCACGCTTAACAAGCCAATCTCCATCGGGTTGAAGATAGTATCCGGCCACGGCACCGATAAACTCATCGTCCAGCGTTCGCCCGATGAACTCGCGCGCCTTGCTTATAAAGGCGGGAGCCTCGAAAACCTCATCATCGTCGATAAGCACGGCAATATCTGAGCCGAGCAAATGGGGCAGAAATAGACATAGATTGCGAATATTTGAATATCCCCTGAGGTTTAGGAGCTCGCAAAAGCACTCACCGCCAGTCTGTTTCAGGGCTTTATGAACTCGCCTCAGGTGTGAGTGGCTGAAGAGATACGCCGGGACATCAGAAGGAACGGAGGAAATGATGTCGGAGACCTTATCTTCTACCCTTTCTTCAATATCTTCAGCGTTGGCGACGGCAATAACCACCAGGCTGAAATCCTTATCATCAAGGACACTGAGGCTTTCGAGAGCTCTTTTGAGAGTCCCTTCCTCGTCAAGAGGAGTAGGGTGATCGTAGACTGCATCGGTCTCTCTTGCCCCAAGAGTATGTTCGCGTGCCCAGTAGGATGGGATGACCATCGTTGTTTTTATAGGCTACCTCCTGAAATAATATTTCAGTCCCTTGTAATACGATTAGACAAAACAAGCATATTATTTTCCACCATATTGTCTACATTGATCTCGTTAAACAGGTTGGCAGGAAATATAGAAAATACAGAATTTCGCTTTTTCAATGGCTTAAATGTGCCAAAAATATCTTTGCGTGTCAAGGAAAGATGACTACAAAATGTTGTGCCCACTTGTTAAGCCTGTCGGAGGTAAACTTTTAAGGCAGCCAAATCACATCGTGATCATAATTTTTAAATCCAAAAGTTCACACAGCTTGGATGTACGTAACAAAAAGGTAATTGGTCGGTAATTCGTTAGCGGTCATTATCTATCTGTTTTTTCTTGATAAAAAGAGAAAGGAAATAGAAATGATCGAGATGAATGTACCAGGTACTGACTTTTATCAAGCTTACCCTGTCAGCATCAGGAAGTTCGAGGCGGGAATAACAAAACAATTTTCCGGAGAGGCTTCGACTTTCCTGGCCTTGTGAACTATCTGGAACATGGGAATATTCAACGATGTAACAAACTTCAAAGTTCCCTATCCCGATCTCTGTGAACCTTGCTGCCATCCTGAGAAGGCTAACGGCAAGAAGGTTCTCAAATCGTGATCCGCTATCGGGAAGCAGTGACCATTCGAAGAAATACAGCTTTTTTTCCTTTACGATTGAGCGCTTAATGTTTCTATGCCAGGGCGCGATTGTAAACACCAGATACACACCCTTCAATACCTCAATCCAGTTTGTGATCGTCTTATGAGATACATTCAGGACATCAACCAGCGAAGGTATGCCCAGGTTGGATCCCACTTTCGTCGGCAGGATTTCTACCATCGTCTCAAGACCTTTTATATCCTGGATCCGTGAAAAATCCCGCACTTCTTCCTTCGTAAGGAGCGCCTTGTAATCATTTTGCCACCTTCGGTGAAATCTATCCGAACCTTTTAAAAACGGTTCAGGAAAACCACCGAATTTTAAAAGCTGTTCAAGCCCATCAACCGCTGTCTTTGTATCCGCTTCTCTTGCAAGCCGGGCAAGTAACTCGCCGTCGGCAAATGGCCGGATGAGTTAAAAGAACGCGCCATGCATCTTGCCCGTGGACTTAATGAAGAAGCTCGTGCTTTTACCCGGGTGGAATCGATATTGACAATGAAGAATCTTTTCCAGGATAATAAATATATGGATAAAACT
>CAZKGS010000297.1:0-2991 GCA_964552105.1 uncultured Syntrophaceae bacterium | reverse complement strand
AACTTGTGGAACTGGTTAAAAAAACATGACTTACAGGACATCAAACCGGAATTTTAATACACGTAATAAGGTAATAAGGAGGGGGGATAGGTAATGTCCCGTAGGGATTTCAGGGCGGTCACGTTACACTGTCTTGACAAAAATTTAACCCAAACCGTTCCGGAGAATAAATATTTTTCGAGAAAATTGGCAAAACCTATTATAATATAAAGAGATTATGATCGAACCTAAAACTTTAAGTTCCATCGAGAAAGGAGAAAAATTAATGAATAAACCCCTTATTTTTGCACCTCTTATCCGGGTAAGTACCGAAGGACAAGCGAAGAAAGGCGAAAGCCTGAATACTCAGAGGAAACAATTAGAAACAGCTATTGAAAGCCTGGGTGGTACCATTTATAAATGGTATGCCGGTCAGGAACATGCAACCCCTGCTCAGGAAAGAAAAATCTTAAATGAGCTTATCCATGATGCACAGCATAAAAAATTTGATGCTATTATGGTTACCGACATGTCAAGGTGGTCGAGGGATAACCAGAAGAGTAAGGAACATCTATCAATTTTACGGAATCACCATATCAGGTTTTTTGTGGGTACACGTGAACTTGATCTATTCAGTCCTACGGAAGGATTTTTACTGGGAATAAGCGTTGAGGTAGCGGAATTCTTTGCCATGGAGCAGACGTACAAGTCAATGATCAACAGAATTGAAAGGGCAAAGAAAGGTCATCCTGCTTGTGGTAAACTCCCTTATGGACGGTATTTTGACAAGGATACTAAAGAATGGAAAATTGATGAGACGCTGCAATTAAAAATCCAAAAGATTGCAGAACAATACCTTTATGAAGATTGTAGTTTTAAAGAACTTGGTGAAAAATTCGGTATGAATCCAACAAATTTGCACAAGATTTTAATTCATCGTTGCGGGGATAAATGGGAACAAAGATTCAGATCAAAAAAGCTGAATATTGATTTAAAGGTGGATACTGAAATCCCCCGACTTTTACCGGACAAAATCATCGAGAGAATTCAACAAAAGAGTCAAGATCGAAGGGTATGGGATCGTAAAGCGAGGAGACACCGGTATCTTCTTTCAAAAATGATCTTCGACAAAGATACTGGTTATGCTTTAACAGGTACGGCCAATCAGAAAGGACAGCGCTATTATAAACCCCATCAAGGACGTGAGCTTCGTTATCAGATAAATGCAAACATACTTGAAAAAGCCGTACTTGGAGAACTGTTCGATGTTTTGACAAATACAGGCAGTTTACTAAATGCTGTGCGTAATGCTTATCCGGGTAAGAATGTTGAAAATGAGTTAAAAGTGAAACTGGTCTCATTAAGAAAGGAAAACAGATCAGTTGAAAAGAAGCTAAACAATTATGCTATGGCAATTGAGGATTTTGAAGGGGAAAATTTAACCGGATTTCTTACTAATTTGAAGTTCAAGATACAAGAATTGGAACAGAAGAAAGAAGCTTTACGTAAAGAAATATCCGATCTGGAATATAAGTTAAGCCGTATACCCAATGATGGGGAAATCAAAAACAGAAGGGATTGGATTCGTAAACAGATTATTCAGCGTCATAAGGAGTCTTTCTGGAAATGCGAAGGTGCATTATCAGAGCTTTCCTTTGAGGATAAAAGAGCAGTTATTAAATTGATTTTCGGTGGATGGGATGAGAATGATAAGCGGTATGGAATCTATGTTCAGCATCTGGGTGGAAAGCCACGAAAATACGCTTTTGAAGCGTATGGGAAAATGGGTAGTGTTAAGGGAACATTGCAAGCTACAACGAAAAAACATGGATCTTATATGAATCCTGACCTTGATCTTAAAGAAGATTTATTGACGGATATTGCGAAGCTAGCCTTGCATGAAAGTCCGGGTATGGTGTTTGATAATGAGGTTAGTTCATATATGTTTAGTCAACGCCATGCACATTACCGCATCGGTCTTTATCAATGATGACGAATCGGGTCTTCATCAGGATTACGAAAGATGGCTCGAAGAACTCGCTCCTCATGAACCCATTTCTCGATATTTACACAACCGGACGGGTGAAGATAACGGAGATGCCCACCTGAAAAGGCAGGTCATGGGAAGGGAAGTGGTGGTGGCTATTACCGACGGCAGGCTTGACTTCGGTCCCTGGGAGCAGATCTTCTACGGAGAGTTCGACGGCAGGAGAAGAAAAAGGATTCTCGTAAAGATTATTGGGGAATAAGTATCTGCTATCTCTTTTGACAAAAAAGATACCAAAAAATTTTGGTATTCAAACAATATCTATAGAACAGCGGCAATTTACAGATGTGGCCGATGTCATGAGTTTTCGTAATGTAAGGCACACCTATATATTGTGGTCACTATTCCATTGACTTACAAGGCCGTTTTTCTTATACTCCCTTCACGAAAAAGGAAGTGCTTATCAGAGTAATGCAGCATGTTCAGATTATCGATGACATTAATTGTTATATCCGTCATTATCCTTGTCCCGCCGTCCTTGCTGGGCGGTTCAAAAGTGCAGATTCCTGTTCAATTGACAGAGAAAGACACCTGCAGTATGGTGGAGATAAACGCCGGTGACATCCTGGAGATTTCACTGAGAGGAAACCCAACCACCGGCTACACTTGGGAGGTGTATACCTTCGACCGTGCCGTTCTAAAGCAGATCGGGAAAATTGAGTTCAAAGCCGACCGAAAAGCCCGTGGTGCCGGAGGAAAGTTTACTCTACGATTTGAAGCTACATCGCCGGGGAAGACCTTGTTGAGACTCATCTACCGTCGACCGTTCGAAAAAGATATTTCCCCTGTTAATACATTTGAAGCAACAATATCAGTTAAATAAAAAATGGTTTTCCCTATGCAACGGCGTATAAAAAACTGTTTAGTCCTGATCATCTCGCTTTTGAGTATCTGTTTCCTGCACAACATTTCGTATGGACAGCCGCGGGAAATATTGAAATTCGAAGCGGATGATACGATTGAAG
>CAZKGS010000296.1:0-2992 GCA_964552105.1 uncultured Syntrophaceae bacterium | reverse complement strand
TACAATGGACAGCGGAGGCAAGTAAAGCCTACAATCTGCTTAAAAGTACTGCCTCTCAGAGGAAACGTTACCAGGCTGTCAAAAAGACCATCAAGTTCCTGGCAATGAATCCTCGGCATAATAGCCTCCAGACCCATGAATATATGAGTTTGAAGGGCCCAAATGGGGAGAAGGTCTTTGAGGCATATGCAGAGCAAAGAACACCCGCAGCCTATAGAGTCTTCTGGTATTACGGTCCTTCTAAAGGCATAATCACGATTTTTGCCATTACTTCTCACCCTTAGTCACGGCCTGACGAGGGGGCTCAAACCCTTAACCAGTTGTGTATCAGACAACTGCTTTCTCGATTGAGTTACCGATATAATAGAGTCAGTAGCTGGTGGGCACGATACGCTGATTTCTGTTGACCCAAAGTATTAGAATCGTAGTATAATGTCAGTTGGTAATAGCTCAGGAGATTATTATGATTTTTAATAAGACAGAAAGAATAGAAATAGTATTGGTCAAAGTCTTGATTATTGTCATTTTTGTGGCTGGATTTTCTCTAACAGCCCTGAATTGTTCAAATTCATCTTCTAATGATTTAGACCTGAAGCTGGAACGCTCTGTTTCCGCATTAGTAGAAAAAGATAAATCGATTGAGAATTGTGTCCTGGCTGTAACGAATGGTGATGGCTCTTACTCCTGGGCGGGCGCAGCCGGAATCGCCAACCAGGACGGTCAGGTGCCTATGACCAAAGATACTCCTATTTATATTGCCAGCGTCACCAAACTATATACTGCTACTGCAATCATGAAATTATATGAAGAAGGGGCGCTTTCTTTAGATGATCCAATGTCCAAATACTTACCGGCCGATCTTATCACACGCATTAATGTCTATAAGGGGACTGATTATTCAAGTGAGATTACCATTGAGCAACTCTTAGCGCAGACTTCGGGCATAGCGGACTACTATGAGGAGAAAGGCAAGGACGGCAAGAGCGTCTTTGAAATATTGGTTGCGGACCCTGACAGTTACTGGACCGTAGATGGGGCCATTGCCAGAACGCGGGACGAGCTGCAGCCGCATTTTGCACCGGGGACTGGCGCATTCTACTCGGATGCAAATTTCCTTTTGCTGGGCAAGATCATAGAAAACGTAGCTCAGAAGCCACTTCAAACTGTATACGAGGATTATATCTTTCGGCCTTGCGGCTGCACGCATACGTGGTTGGTCAACCTTTCCCAGCCTCAGGTCGCATCTGGTGCTCCAGCGGACATATTTTACAAAGGTACGAACATTACTAAGATGCGTTTGAACGGGGCAGACTGGGCTGATGGAGGCATCATCTCCACACCAGAGGATATGATCATTTTCCTGAAAGCCTTAAATGAAGGGAAAATAATCAGTGAGGATACACTGCAATTGATGCATGACTGGCATAAGCTGTATTTTCCAATTCAATATGGATATGGAACCATGTATTTCAAGCTGCCCCCGATGATGAGTAAAGTGACGGGACTAACTCCATTGTGGGGCCATTCAGGTTCCACGGGTTCATTCCTTTATTATGCGGAAGACCTTGATTTGTATGTGGCGGGCACTATCGACAATGTAGGCTCTAATGTAAAACCCTTTATGCTAATGCGCAATGTGATGAAGCTATTCAATACAAAATGAAGCCTGGTCGCCCGTCTCGCAGCCCGCATCCAGCACCCAATCGCCCGCTTTCACGCCCGAAAGCTCAACGACTCAAGTCCTGACGTCTTTCATTATCGGGTCGATGATGTTCGAATAGTTGAACAGAAGCACAGTTAAGGATTATATCACTTACTGAATTGCAGCTACCCAAATGAGAGTAATCCTGGGACTTACTCAGGTGTACATTGACACCTACTGATGCTGGGGATAGAATTTCGTTATGATCTACCTCTTCAAGAAAGTTTTGCAGATGTGAGGAGGAGATAATATGACTTCATCAAAAAGTAGCGATCTATTAGGTGAGCTGGAAATTTTTCTTGAAGAACTCAAATCATATCAAGAGATTCTTGAACATTTGAGGAGTAGCAAACTACTGCTTGGGCACCAACTGAAGGAGAGAGACGAGCTAAGAGAAAAGCTCGTGCGGAAAAGTGGTGAACTTAAGCAAATCATCGCAGAATTGACTGATAAACAATTTGTACAACAATTTGACAGAGTCTACGATATTTGGAGCACCGGTTTGACAGCTGATCGCTCTGCTCCACTAAGTACTTTTTCACTTGGTGCTTGTATAGATGCGACAAATGAAGCTATTGGTAAGCTTAAATCGGATATTAGGATGGGCATTAGAGATTTGTGGGGGAACCTCATTAAAAAAGAAGCAGAAACAGCTACTATATCAAGCCTACAAACTGAATCTCTCACTGCAAAGGCAAACTGGAAAGCTATCGAAATGGAGTTTGGCATCACAAAAAATGGATTCGGAAGAAAAATCAATTTCATTTCAGACAATTTCAGAAGAAAAATCATATTTCGTGACGTAGAGCAGGCATTTACCCTCGCATCATTGGGTTTTTCAAAACCAGCCGTGGTTCTTGCAGGTGGTGTAATTGAAGAGTTATTGAGGCTGTACTTAGAACATAAAAATATCACACCAATAAAGAACGATTTCGACGGATACATTCAAACCTGTGAGCAAAATAGACTTCTGGAATCAGGAATTTCTCGTTTATCAGACTCGGCACGGCATTTTAGAAACCTAGTTCATCTATCAAAAGAAAAGACCAAAAGATACACTATATCAAAGCCTATGGCGAAAGGTGCAGTCTCGTCCATTTTTACTATTGCCAATGATTTCTAGCTCGTATGATTGCATGCGATATTATCGCTTATACTATGATTATTGGAGTACTGGCTTGCGGCTAATGCTCGAATTCCTCAGAAATGTTGTATTCAGGTTCGATAACGCAAACAGCGTAATGTTCTAAGAGCGAGCGCTTCTTCCAACGGTACTTTCTTTGTTTTTCA
>CAZKGS010000295.1:0-2998 GCA_964552105.1 uncultured Syntrophaceae bacterium | reverse complement strand
GTAAGAATTCAAAATTCAAAATTGTCTTTTTCCTTGCTCCTTGTACCTTTGTCCTTTGTCCTTGAACCTTGAACCTTGAACCTCTGTTCTTTTCAGCCACCAGAAAATTAACCCCAACAGCACAAGGGCCGGAATAAAAAAGAGGAAACCGCCTGAATGATGAATCCAGCTCTGGGTGAGAAACCTTTCATCCACATAGGTCGCGAGTAGCGAAATAGTCACAATTCGAATGCCGTTTTTGAACATGGTAATGGGGAAAACCGCCAGAATCAGGACAACCTTCTTCCACCCCGTTTGCAGGAAAAGATGCCCCGCGATTACCATGGTTATAAAAAGGGCCAGGCTCGAACGAATCCCGCTGCATACCTTTGCAATCTCTATACTTATACCCGGCAGATGAAACGTAAAACCCTCTCGTATATATGGCGTTCCCGTGATCTTGAAAAGTAAATCCGTAGCCGCCGCTGAACCAATCAGCAATACATGGATTATCCTGTCCATAAGAAAGACAGGTATCGGTACCATGAAGATGAGGAATAAAAGGGGGAAAATCGCGGCCCTAAAAGCCTGCGCGCCATAACAGAGAAGAAAGGCGCCGTTTAAAAATATGATTCCGGCAAAAGTCATCAGAGATGAATAATCATTCTGGTTGAGCTGCACATGCAGTTTTCTGCCGAGAAAATACAATATGGTGCCGATAATCAAGAGTGATATTCCTCCTCTGTATGAATATTTCAAATTAGAGAAAATCGCCTTTCTCTCTGTGAACATAAAAAATGCGCTAACCAGAGGGATTAGCCAGATATGGGAATAAAACATACTGTGCAACGAAAATTTCGTGAGCTCTTTCAACGGCTCATAAAACATAAAAATCGCCACAACACCGCATGCAAGAAAAACAAGATTTCTTTTATTGAAATATCTTTTTATATCCATAAAATTTCTTTATTTTTTGGTCATTAATTCAAAATTAAGAATTCAAAATTCAAAATTGTTTTTCACCTTGCTCCTTGAACCTTTGTCCTCGAAAACCGGCAGGTTGTCCTCCGGAATGTCTTTTAAGCATGGATATTTCGAATCTTTCTCCGAAAGCAGCGGTTCCTCACAAGGCCAGTCAATCCCCAGATCCGGATCTGACCAGAGAATCCCTCTCTCGCTGTCAGGCGCGTATAAATCACTGCATTTGTACACGAATATTGCCGTATCGCTCAGGACGCAGAAACCATGGGCAAATCCTTCAGGAATAAACATCTGCCGCCTGTTTTTATCAGAAAGTTTTTCACCGATCCACTGACCGAAAGTGGGTGAACCCCGGCGAATATCCACGGCAACATCAAGAACTTCCCCCTTGATTACCTGAACAAGTTTAGCCTGACCATGTGGATACTGATAATGCAGACCCCTGAGTGATCCACGAACAGAGTACGAAAGGTTATCCTGGACAAATTGACACTTTACACCGGCCTCATCATATCTTTGACGGTGATACGTCTCCAAAAAATATCCACGCTGATCTTCAAAAACAGCCGGCTCAAGAATCAAAACACCCGGCAAAGCAGTTTCCAAAACCCTCATCCTAATCTCCAAATAACCTTTCGAATCAAACATTACGTACTGTATATCAAATCCAAATGACAAAATCCAAATGCCAATTGAAATCCAAATGACAAAATTAACTCTTTTTAGATCGAAGAATTGATGAAAATATCAAAGTAAGTTCTTGAGCTTCAGCCCATAATTTTTGACACACACTCCTCTTGTCTGGATTTGCCTTTGCGATCATTCTAAACCAATGTTTAGTTTCTTTAGATTCTTTTTTACATATAGAAATTTTATATCGAAAATCTTTCTTCAACTCTGCGCCGTCTGCTTCTGCATAGTTTGCACCAATACTTGTTCCAGACCTGACTATTTGACTGATGAGCGGGTTGTTAACAGGATCTCTGGGAAGAGTTTTGGCAAATTCGATAACTGCCTCACCAAATAGTGCCGTCCGTTCTTCCAAATCATATTTCTTTTTGTCATTTTGATTTTGGACTTGATTTGACATTTGGTCTTTGGCATTCATTTGTCATTTGAGCTTTGTCATTTGACATTTATAATCTTTGTATTATTTGCTTGCGTGTTGAGCAATCGAAACAAGGTACTTCCCATACTCATTCTTCTCCATGGGTTTGGCAAGCCTCAGGAGCTGTTCCGCGTCTATGTATCCCATTCGGTACGCAATTTCCTCAACGCATGATATCTTCAAGCCCTGGCGTTTTTCCAGAGTTTCGATGTATTTGCTTGCATCGAGGAGAGATTCGTGGGTTCCCGTATCCAGCCATGCGAATCCACGGCCGAGTTTTTCTACATAAAGATCCCCCATCTCCATATAGACGCGGTTGACGTCGGTAATCTCAAGTTCTCCCCGTGCGGAAGGCTTGAGATTTGCGGAAATGTCAAGTACCCTGTTGTCGTAGAAGTAGAGCCCCGTCACCGCCCAGTTGGATTTTGGTTCAGGAGGCTTCTCAAGAATTTCTGAGGCCTGTCCGTTTTCATCAAAGCTCACGACGCCATAGCGCTCCGGGTCCTTTACCCAATAACCAAAAACCGTTGCGCCATCCGGTCTTAAAATGGCATTTTGAAATTTTTCCGGCAGGCCATGTCCGTAAAAGATATTATCTCCGAGGATCATGCAGACATTATCCTCCCCCACAAAATCGCGCCCGATGATGAATGCCTGGGCGAGTCCGTCAGGGCTGGGCTGCTCAGCATAGGAAAAGGAAATACCCCACTGATCTCCATCATCCAGAAGCTCCCGGAAGCGGGGCAGGTCCTCGGGAGTGGAAATGACAAGAATTTCCCGAATCCCGGAAAGCATAAGCACAGAGAGAGGATAATAGATCATGGGCTTGTCATACACCGGCATGAGCTGTTTGCTTACGACCCTGGTTATTGGATAAAGACGGGTTCCCGAACCGCCCGCTAAAATAATACCTTTCCAATGTGCATTCAT
>CAZKGS010000294.1:0-3002 GCA_964552105.1 uncultured Syntrophaceae bacterium | reverse complement strand
TTTTTTGTGCTAATCGGTTTGATGAATCGTATATTTGAAATATGTACAAATAAATTATGTTTGACAAGGTATGATGGATGAGATAATGGTTCGTATACGAAGGATATGATCATGAATGATATTTTAGATTGCACTATATTTCTTTTAGCCAAGGCTTATCAGAAAGCACACGGCAAGTTTAAAAAAAAGCTTCAGCCCTATGGGTTAACACCGATACAGCATTTAGTTCTTGAAGTTCTTTGGATTGAAGATGGTCTTGTGGTCAGTGAGATTGGGAAAGGATTGATTTTGGACAGTGCAACGTTATCTGGCGTATTGGATCGCATGTCAGAAGCAGGATGGATTGTTAAGAAGTCTGATGCGGATGACAGGCGGTTTGTTAGAATCTACCTTTCATCTCAAGCAGAAGAAATGAAGATTCAACTCCTTGAAGAAAGAAGGAGAGCCAATGATGAAATACTATCTGGATTTACGTTTGAGGAAAAGGTACTTTTAAAGCGCTTTTTACGGGATCTTATGTAATTTTTTTGATGCAATGGTTCGTATACATAATGTCTGACTGGTAAAAAGCATTTGTAAAACCGGGATAAATAAAAGGAGAGTAATCATGAGAGACAAGAAATTAGATATCCTTTTTGAACCACTTGAGATGCCAAATCTGACTCTGAAGAATCGATTTTTCATGGCACCCATGGGGACAACATTTAATATGGCACAATTAACTGACTATCTGGTTGCCAGGGCCAGAGGGGAAGTAGCACTCATTACAACTGGCGTAATACGTGTTCATCCCAGTGGCAGAACGGTTTCAGCCGATGAGCCATCTCTTGAAAAAGATGATGATATCAAGGTCTTTATTCCCATGGTCAAAGCGGTTCAAGAAGCGGGTGCAAAAATCATAGCTCAACTCAATCATGGCGGTCGTTATTGTTTTGGACGTTACACAGGCCAGCAATCGGTTGCACCGTCACCCATTGCTTCAAGATATACAGGTGAAACTCCCCGGGAACTCTCCACACAGGAGGCGGATGACTTGGTCACTGCATTTGCCGAAGCTGCACTTCGAGCACAAAAGGCAGGTTTCGATGGTATAGAAATATGTGGCTGTTCCGGTTATCTGATCAGTCAATTTCTCTCTGCCGTAACCAACAAACGGGAGGATAAATATGGCGGAGATGCGCTACAGAGGGCGACTTTTCTTCTAAATATTCTCAGGGAAACAAGGAATATGGTGGGAGATGATTTTAATATTTGTGTTAAATTTGATGCCGAAGACGGCATAGAAGGGGGTAAGACCATTGAGGATTCCCAGCTTCTGGCCCCCGGGATAGTTGAAGCCGGTGCGGACAGGCTTCACATCTGGGCAGGCTGGCATGAGGCTGCCAGACCCATGCTGCCCATGTCTGTGCCACGGGGCGCCTTTTCCTATATGGCGGCGGCAATTAAAAAAGCTGTTGACGTTCCGGTTTCCACTGTGGGAAGAATTAATGATCCTTACGTTGCTGCCGATATTCTTGCCAGGGGAGATGCAGATTTAATTGGTCTTGCAAGGACCCTGTTTTGTGATCCAGACTTCGTCAAAAAGACGATGGAGGGGCGTACTCGGGAAATTCGACGTTGCACGGCCTGCTGTTATTGTTTTGATCAGCTTATGGCAGTTATCATGAAGGGGGACAGAGAAGCCCAGATCAAGTGTTCCATCAATCCCGAATTGGGTCGTGAGGGAGAGAACCTTATTAAACCCGCAAGCCCGAAGAAACACGTGGTCGTTATTGGTGGCGGTCCCGCTGGAATGGAAGTAGCCCGTGTGGCTGCTCTTCGCGGCCATGATGTAACACTGTTTGAAAAAGAAGATAAATTGGGTGGTATGGTCAATTTAGCCGTTATTCCCCCGCACAAGGAAGAGCTGAGTAATATCATTGATTATTACACATACCAGATGGAGATCCTTCCCGTGGAAGTCAATCTTGGTGAAACATTTACACCGGAGAAGGTTGAACAGGTAAAACCTGATATAGTTGTTATTGCTGCCGGTGCTGAAGAACTCATACCGGACATACCCGGAATCCGGGGGAAAAATGTAGTTACAGCTCTGGATGTGTTGAATGGAGATATTTCTGTTCATGATAACGTTGTTGTTATCGGAGGTGGTTTAATCGGGGTAGAGACGGCGGAATATCTTGCTGACCGGGGTAAAAAGGTGACAGTCATCGAAATGCTCAAATCGGTTGCCGCTGATGTGGGTCCCTCAACTCGCTGGGGTCTTCTGTCGCGACTTAAGAAAAAGGTTGGCATACTTACCTTAAATACGGTTATCGAAGTCAGGGAAGGAGCCGTTGTCGTTCGTGATCAGGAAGGCAATGAAAGAGAAATTTCCGCCGGCACAGTCGTTCTTGCTGCCGGTTTAAAGAGTCAGAAGGATTGGGCTGATCTTTTCAGACAATCCGGTGTTGAATTATATGTAATCGGATCGTGCAATGAACCGGGGCAGATAGTAGAGGCCGTTGCTGATGCGTTTGCCGTCGGGTGTAAGTTGTAGGTAAAAAGGCCACCCCTGATTTTGAGTCTGTCTGTCGAATCTATTGAAGCAGAAGCTGTTATACGAGAACCGGGTGGAAAGGGAATCGCCACCAGGATTGATTCGGAAAATAATGGCGAAAAAGGAGAAATAATGTTGGCAAATCCTGTTCAAGCAATCATGAATCCATCTTCTATCGCCATCGTCGGTGCAAGCAACAATTTTTTCAAGATGGGGACGATCCAATGTCTTAATCTCATAAACAGTGGTTTTTCCGGGGATATACTTCCGGTACACCCAAGAGAGAAAATAGTCCTTGGGAAAAAGGCCTATCCCTCCATCCAGGATCTGCCTTTTGCGCCTGACCTGGCCGTGTTGGTTGTTCCCAACGGTCTTGTACCTGAAATGCTTGAGGACTTTGGGAAGGGTGGGACAAGGCACGCCATAATCATGAGTGGCGGGTTCAGGGAGACCGGCAAGATGG
>CAZKGS010000293.1:0-3004 GCA_964552105.1 uncultured Syntrophaceae bacterium | reverse complement strand
TTTTTAGTCTATATTGATCGTCCTGGTTATAGTAAAGTATGATTTAGTTATAAAACGCGATGATGCAAGACATCAGGCTCAACTTATGAAAATGAGGATCCATTTTCATGACAAATTTGTCTTTATCTTACATATAAACGGTGTGATTTTTTCTTAAACTAAGACGAATGCATAAAAATTGTTTGCAGATCTTATAATTATCAGTCAGTTCATTTCAGATCCAAGTTCTTTGAATTCTTTTTAACTTGGTATTAATACGCTCTAATAATGATTTTTGGTAATTGAAGGAATTTAGCAGCAAATTGGAATACCGTGGTTCCTGAAAACGGTTGCATAGATCATTTTCGTTGATACAATGAGGGCAATTAACGCCGTGAATAATACGATAATCATTGAAAATTACCCTTATTGTATCGATCAAAAGCATTTGTGCAACAGTCTCCCTGAATCATTCATATTATACTTAGTGGAATCGATAATGCGACAGCCTGAAAAAGTAGATGCCCGATTATTTCCTATGAAAATGCATTTGGAATATGAATTAGGACTCATTTGAGCATTTCCATCGATTCAGCCTGTAGCTACGCTTCATCAGCGTTTTATTTAACAAAGAATTTAATTTTAAACGACACAATTTTTGAGAAGATAGATTGAGAAGATGAGTCAGTTCCAGAAATATGGCCGGTATTAATGGCATTACTCTTCACGATAGCGTAAATAATGGGTACCGGGTATGAATTTCCATGAGGGAGATTATTGTGAACAGATGGATTTTTAGCTATCTAATTGATATTATTTACTAAATAAGCCACAAAAAAGTTAATCAGATTGCCTTCATTTTATCACGAAAAATGATCTAATTGTGTTGTGTTTAAGGATAATCGATTCATGGAGTAACAAATCATGAATTTTCGAACCCAAAAAAAGTTGAAGATAATGAAAAAAAATTCTGTTAAAACAAAAGAATTTGAACTTTTTATTAAGACAAATGTTATTCCGATTCTCATTTTTCTATTCACCATTTTTGTATTGCTTCTGATAAACCGACCAGCCCTGATTATGAATGATGAGTTTATAACTGTAAACCAGCTTCATCAGATCAGCATCGGGCACCAGGCACTCATTAACGAGTGTAAATATGGTTGTTATGAAAACGGGACGCCACTTAATTATTTTGTGGACAAACAAAATGTTTTGGGATACACCCTCTTTCTACCTATCATTTCATATCCAGCCCTACAATTCTTTTCTCTGTTTGGTGATATTTTTCGCTTGCCGATCATAATTTGCTGGAGTTTAATTCCCATCATCATTTCAATTATCTACGGTATTGCCTATCCTCGCAACGCCCGGATAGCTGGCTTTCCACTCATTTATCTTGGAGCTGGTATCAGCTTATTTCTTTTGATGATTAACTTGTATTACTACCACCCGTTCCCATTTACTGCATTAGATGCTCCCTCCGAATCAGGAGCTGTTGTTCTGACAAATACAATTATCGGTGCATTTATCTGTGTCGTTATCTATCAGACCGCACTAATCATATGGAAGAGCAAAAAAATTTCACTCATCTGTACAGCATCTATCTTATGCTGCTCATCGTATTTGTTTTGGTCAGGAACCGCAAAAGATCATATTCTCATGACGTTTATGCTGATCCTGGTAACGTTCTTTATGATATGTTCTATCGTAATGAAGAAAAAGAAACACCAGTACATTGCATTTTTCTTTATTGGCCTGCTTGCATGGGTAAGACCGGAGGTTGGGTTTAGTATTTTTATAGGAAGTTTGGTTTTCCTTGCAGGCAACCGAATTATTGAGTCAGATAGATCAACAGCCTGGTATCATACCCTGCGAAATATGCTTTATTCAATCATAGCAATGCTTTGTGGTTGTATTCCCTTATTTATTAATAATTTCATCACAACAGGTAACATCTTTTTACCTCCTTTTTATTATTATATCTCAAAAACCTCCCCGGTTGGTACAGAACTTACAACCACTGCTCTTCAGATATCTCAAGCATCAGGTAGCACCGACATTTCTTCTCTCCTGCAGGTTCCCTCTCTTATCGTGGGATACTATCTTGACATATCACCCATTCAGACAGTAACTTCATTAGTCTCCATTCTTTTTTTTCCAAAATCAGGAAATATCAGTCTTTTTGCAGTAACTCCCCTTTTTTTATCCGGAAGTATCGTGCTTATCGGTTATATGTTATACAAGCGACCCAAGTTACCAAAGGATGACATTAAAATTTTAACTCTGCTGATCCTGTTTATCCTTTTTTTCATCGCAGCTTATACAAAATCTTTTCTTGGAATGAGCAGTAGTAAGGGGATTGTACCAGATATGAGATATTTTCTTCCCCTGTATTTTCTCGGTGGACTTATAGGATTTTACCCCTTAGCGACATGGGGTAGAACCATGATTCTTCGGATTGCATCACTTAGATATATGGCTTTTTTGTTCGGAATTACCATTATTATTACCTCCCTTGTTGCCATTCAAATGCCCCGTGCATCCTTTATGGAATACCACTTTCTCTATATGGCAGTGACGTATGCAGTACTTGTACTCTTTATTTTCCTAATTTTTGCTTCACTCATCGGTCGTTGTTCCCCATTATGGGCCGGTCTCATTTTTCTCCTCATGATAGCACTTCCCTTTTCATGGCAACTCCTTATGGATCTTTTATACTCTCTGAACCATAGTAAAATTTGTGGCTATCCAACCTGGACTCCATATCTTGAATATCTATTTGAAAAGTATCATCTGTTTGAATTTTTTAATTACAATTAATTTAGTGCGAGAAGAATCGGTTAATCGGATTGCTAAAAAGTGGGAGAATCCTGAAAGTACCCTCCAATTACCACTTTCTCATCACATATACCCTAACTTACAGTAGATTAAAGATACATCCTAATTTCTCATTTCAATAGAATATACAAATGACGACATATGTCACAAGTGATCATATGCATAATAGTTAACATCAGTATTC
>CAZKGS010000292.1:0-3006 GCA_964552105.1 uncultured Syntrophaceae bacterium | reverse complement strand
ATATTTGATCCCTTTTATACTACTAAAGACATCGGCGAAGGAACTGGTTTAGGCCTGTCAATAACCCATGGTATAATAGAAGAACATAATGGAACTGTATCTGTATCCTCCCAACCAAACAAGGGAACGACATTTACAATTTCTTTTCCCATAGCTGAGAAATTTGTTCAGACTGAATCAGAATCTCCGCTAAAAATCAGGCATGGTAAAGGACAAAAGGTTTTAATTGTAGATGATGAACCGGAAGTTCTAAAAAGCCTTGAGAATATGGTTAAATCGATCGGTTACGAAGTAGATTCGGCACGTAGCGGTAATAAGGCCCTTGAACACTATAAAACGTATAAACCAGATGTAGTTTTACTCGATTGGAAGATGCCTATTATGGATGGAGTAACGTGTGCCAAAAAAATCCTTGAAAATGACCCTGTGGCACGAATAGTCATTATTTCAGGCTACCAAGAGAGTGCCGTAGATGGCATAGATGTCGGTTTGAAAAATGATATAAAGGATTTTGTTCTTAAGCCTTTTGATATAAATGAAATAAGTAAGGTTATTTCAAAAGCCCTTCAATATTAACAAAAATAGAATCCGCCTAGCTCCCCAGTAATTTTATTACATGATCTTTTAATTTTTCCATCTCAAATGGTTTGCGTAATACATGACTTTCGGCCATTAAAATAATATTTGACATTAATTAGGATATAGTGTATGGGTTGATTATGACAGATCAATCCATGCCCAAGCTAAAAGCCAGATATGTCCCCAATAATGCTGATGAGCGGACGTCAAGTATTATAGTCTGGTTAAATAAGATTGAAAAGTCTAAACTTTCGGTAGCGAAATTTTTAGGAAAACACCCCGTCCCCTTTACTCGTTCACAGTATTATCTTTACAATAAGAAATTAAGGGAATCCGGAGAATCAGGTCTACATGACAAAAGGAGCGAAGGGGGGAACAGAAAGCTTAGCGCTGAAAGTGAGGCATTTATTGTCGGTTGTGTTGAAAGCAATCCAGACATAAGTCCAAAATGGTTACAGGAGGCAGTTAATAAGAGATTTGGTTTGATATTGAGTCCCTCTGGTGTGACGAGGGTTTTACAGCGATTATATCTTGATAAAGAGAAACGTACAAGAGGACGTCCGAAAAGGAAGGATGAGGAAGAAATACTGCATAATTCGTGTGGAGGCTTTGAGTTGATTGTAGCGCTGGCATATTATCTTGGATGGCCCCAGATGACAGCGGATGCAATTAAGGATGCAGTTAAATCGCTTAAGGGAACAAAGACGTTCAGATCCAGCGACAGTTATTCAGACAAAAAGGCCCGCGATAAACTTGGGAGATTTACAACACAATACAATCAGCGTGAAGATATCAGAAGAAACCGGTTTGAATCGATTACTGAAAAACGACGTCAAAAGAATTGGAAATCAATGAATGTGATTCGTGACGGAATAAAAACTATCCAGAGGAAGAGCTTAGCAATTCTTTCCCTTCCGGTAGTAACGATGAATGGTGGCATCCGAACAGTAGACTCAGCACTCGGCCAAGAGTTAAAGCATTTTGCTGGATTTGATTACAAACAAAATTCCCTCACCAAATATCTGAATGAATTAAAGTATCTCGGAGTGTCAGAGAGGCTCCTTGAAAGTATGGTGAAATTCTGGAGCAAATGCTGGGGGTCTGAGATGAAAGATCTTAGCCACCGATCATTTCTATGTTACTACATCGACGGTAATACAAAAGCTATTTGGTCTTCAAAGCGTGTGAAGCAGAATAAAGTTACTATGCTTGGCCGGGTAATGGGATGCCTGGAACATGTATTCATCCATGATACTTTTGGCCGTGCGGTCTATTTTGAGACATACTCAGGACATGGCCCTTGCGGTGAACACATTCTTGAAATGTTCGAGAAAATAGAGGGGGCAATTGAAGATGTACCTGGTTCCAGAACATCTGTTACGCGTGTCTTAGTCATGGATGGAGACAGTAACAGTGTAAGAACTCTGCGCGCCTTTGCATCTCAGCAGAAATATCATTACATTACCCTTTTAGACGATAATCAGTGGAAAGAAAGAAAAATTCACAGTATAGGCCGACCAAAGCGTTACCGGTATGGGAAAGCGACTTTACGAGAAATTGTCATAGAACTTGAAGATTCTCAGGAAAAGGGATATTTGGTAAGAACGCGCGGAATAAAGATAAATTGGGATAATGGAAAAACGACAGTGTTGCTTACCAGTCTTCCTATGGAGACAACAGGATCCAGTGAAATTGTGCAATCGTATTTTAATAGATGGCCAGCACAAGAGTTGCAATTCAAAGGCATGAAATCTGCAACGTCATTGCATAGAGTTGCAGGATATGGGAAACAGGAGATCAAAGATGAACGCGTTGCAGAACGACAAGCCCATGCAACAATGATGATAAACAAATTAAAAGAGATTCTCAAGAATCCATTAGAAGATATGAGAGTACATGAAGAATCAATAGCGAAACTTATTCCAAAAGAACGGTATCTTCGCAAGCAAAGTGAAATTTCACACGGCAAGCGTAAGCTGCCTGAAGAATTGATGGAACGGCTTAATTCGTATGGCAAAAAAATCCAAAGTCACGAGAGAGAAATCAAGAAAATTGAAAAGGAACACCTTGACCATTTTCGACTTCTTAGAAAGCACAGGCGCGAATGGCTCCGCTTGCAAGGAAAGGAAACTGTATACAAAGTGGATGTAGAACTTGATCAGATAGTAACATTTCATAGAGTGAGTCTGGCACATCTGTATGCGTACTTCATTAAACACTTCCTGGGAGGTGATTTGATCAGCATGACGAACCTATTGCATAAGGTTATACACATTCATGCAAGTATTAAGGAAACTGCTGATGCCCGTAAGATAATTTTGGATTATAATAAAAAGGATACGTTAATGATGCAGAAACTCTCCGGTGCAATCAAAAAGATAAATGCATTGAATGTGATTGGACCCCAAGGCAAACGAATGGAATTTT